>JAGPLX010000055.1 GCA_018053185.1 Syntrophobacteraceae bacterium | reverse complement strand
ACCGGGGGCTGGACCGCAAGGTGGCCATCCTGGCGGGGCTAACCCCCCTGAAGTCGGTGGGTATGGCCAAGTACATGAAGACCAGGGTTCCCGGAATGGATGTTCCCGATGAGATCATCAAACGTTTGTCCGGGGTTCCCAAGGATCGAGCGGCCGAGGAAGGAATGAAGATCTGCGTTGAGCAGATCCAGGAGCTCAAGGAAATCAAAGGGGTGAGGGGATTTCACATCATGGCCGTCGAGTGGGAAGAGAAGGTGCCGGAAATCGTGAAAGCGGCTGGGCTCTACCCAAGACCCGAGTGAGTCGGCCGACCAATCTAGGATCGGCTATGCCATTTCCTCGTCAAGAACAATCCACGATCCGGCGTCGCCATGGAGACCTTTTACATGTTTCCATGGACCCGGAGACGTTCCAGGGAAGTGTCGCGTTTTTTTCATGGTTTCGAATTGCTCATCCCGCATGCTTGCACCTCGACTCGGTACGATCATTCTTATAAGAACTGCCGCCGCGTTCCCTGCGTTCTTCCAAGGTTTTTCCTTGCCTGAGCAAGAGGTTTTGGGTAAAAGAAGGCCCGTTTGAGTTTAGATCCCGGAGACATCGACACGGAGGTATTTTCGAGATACTTTCAATGAAAAAAGTAACTTTGTCGACTCTGGCTCTCGCTTTTGTTCTTCTGCTCGGAGGAGCGGTTCATGCCCAATCCACGGCCCCGAAGATCTTGGGAACCTACGTCGGCCCGGCCAAGGTGGTATGCAAGGGTGGGTTCTTCGACGCCAAGGTGACCCTCAAAATCACCAAGCAAAAAGGCCATGTCCTCAAGGGAACCGCAATCCTTGAGGGTTTTCCACCCGGTGAGGGCGGCAGTGGCTCCATTACATTCAACGGAGTGATCATGGGGGATACCCTCGAGATGATCATAGGAACGGATACCCACGGCAGGGCCACCATCTCCGGCAACACCGCCGAAGGATATGTCCACAGCATCGGAGACCTGGGACAGATCAAGACCTACAACCCGTTCTCCATGTGGTTTGTCGTGGAGAAACAATGAGACGGGTTCAATATGGTCGCAGGGAGACCCCCAGGGTTCATTCGGTAGTCATGAAGGGAGGTGTCCCTTCTCCCTTCGAGACGGGATCTCGTGTATCCCTTCTTCGTTTCCTTTGATCCCCGTATACCCATGGAAGAGAATCTCTCCATTTTCTCTTCCATGGAGGATCCCCGGGTCGGTCGGCTCGTGCGGGATGCCGCAGGGGTATTGCTCCCCACTTATGTGACTCCTGCGCGCTATGACGCCGTTATCCGCCGCGCCCGTTCCTGGTTCCCCCGCCTTCATGCGAAATTCCGCTATGGTGGAAAGATCCCTCAGGTTCGTCTTTTCAGGGAGCTGGGGATTTCCCACCCACCCAGCCTGCTTTTCAGGAACCCCGAACATCTCTTGAGCTTCTTTCCCAAGGCCGGTTCTCCGTGGGAGTACCCCTTTGTGTTGAAGGGGGACACGGGAGGCGGCGGAAGCAGGGTTTTCCCCATCGGTCACCCCCGGGATCTCGAGGATAAGCTGGCCGGGCTTCCCCAAGACGAACCGGTCCTCATCCAGCAGTGGATCGACCATGGGGGCAAAGATCTGAGGGTGGTGGTCTACGGGGATCGCACGGTGAGCTATTTTCGCATCGGAGACGGCGGATTCTACAACAACCTGTGCCGGGGCGGACGACTAGACCATGGGTCCTGGCCCGACCTGCGGGAGAAAGGGTGCCGGGCGGTTCTGGAATTGTGCCGAAGGGCGGAGATTGACTTGGCGGGGCTGGACCTCATGTTTCCCCCTGGGGCCGGACCGATGTTCGTGGAGATCAACTTCCACTTCGGCCGCAAGGGACTGGGGGGGACCAGGGGGCATCGCAGGCACCTGGTCGGAGCTGTTCATCGCTGGCGGCGGAAAGTCCTCAACCTCGTATAGGGTCCGGGGGCTTTTCGGCTGCGGTTTTACGTTTTCCCTCCCCGATGACCTCGTCGTAGATAGCTTCCAGAACGGGATCGACCCCTCTCAATCCCGCCACCACTTTTTCCGTCCATTCCAGGTACTCCCAGCGATCTTCCCAGCTCCAGTCGGGAGGGGGAGAAAGGGTTAGGTCCCGGACATTGCAGATCTTATCGGCGATCTTAATCTTCCTGGCACCGGGGCTGAGCTTCGGGGCAAGCTCGATCTGCAGCCGTTTTCTATGCCGCTTGGGGAGACTCCTGTTGTCGGTGACTTCGAGGACCAGGCGGAGAACTTCCTTTCCGAACCTCTCCTCGATTTCTTCCGGCTGGGTTTCCGTGTCCTCGAGAATATCGTGGAGAAGGGCAGCCAGAATCACCCGGGTATTCCGCACTTCACCCACATGCCACAAGAGCTCGGCGACCTCGATGGGGTGATTGACGAAAGGGGTGGCCTCGGCATCTTTTCTGCGCTGCCGCCGATGGCGTTCCGCACAGAATCTCACGGCCGTCAGCAGAAGGGAAATGTTGTTCACGCCCTCAGCCATTCCGGATCCACCGATCAATGAGGGGCTCGAATCCGTGGACCGGGTCCTGGGATTCCCAAGTACTCCCGGCCCCAATGAGCCAGGTTTTCGTAGGGGCCATCCAAACCTTCCTCTCGGTCGAACTCTCCTCTTCCTGGGTCGATAGCCACAAAAGGGACGTTCGCCGACCGCGCCGCCGTCAGGTCTCCTTTTCCGTCCCCCAAGAAGAGGCATTGGGAAGAAGGGATTTGGAATTCCTCGAGGAGCCTCCGCAGGGATTCCGATTTGGGCCAGTCTCCTCCGCCCCGGACGATGTCCAGAAACGGGGCCAGACCTCGGGCCTCGAGGATCTCTGTCAATTCCTTCAAGGGCGTGTTGGAGAGAGCGGCTCGACGGATGTTTCGCCGCCCCAGTTCGGCCAGCACCTCCCGGCTCCCGATCCCGAGGGGGGCTTGCAGCATGGAACGTCGTCCAAGGGTTTTGAAGCTTTCCCACCTGCGTTCAAACTCCCCCTCCTCGAACGGCCTCCCAATGATTTCCTCCTGGATGATCCGGATCTTGGTGCCGCGATCAATCCCCGTCAGCTGGAGATAGCGCCGGGCTATCTTCTCCTGGAGGAGCGGGTCGTCGGTGAAGGCCTGTGCCATGGCTCGGGCATTGGCCAAGTTGGAGTCGAGGAGGACTCCGTTCACGTCAAAAATGCACATCTCGAGGGGCATGATTCCTGTCCTTTGCCCTGACGTAAAACAGACAACCGTCAAGTCTTGCTGCGTTCCTGATCGAGTTCCTCGTGGGCTTTCCAGAAGGGGCACCATTTTCCGTGCCATTCCATGAATCTCCCGATCCGGGTGTCGGGGTTCTCCCGAGCGTATCGGCAGAAGGGACACCAACCGCACACGGTTGCCATGAATCTCTTCACACGGTTCATCTTTCTACTCCCTGGATTCGGGGATCATTTCGCCGCATTTTGGACGCATTCCTGGAAAAGCGCTCCAGCTTCCTCGAGATTCCTTTCCGACACGCGATGACTGGTGGATATTTTCTGGTCGAACCATTTCCAGGCTTGTTCCAGGAGGCAGAAGGCGAACACCAGATGATGGTCCTTGTAGAACGCCTTGCTACTGTTTTGCACCAGGTACCGACGGTAGTAATCCGCCGGATCGGGCCGGCGGGAATGCAGAAGGCTCCAGGCAAGGTAGGTATAGATCATATAGAACCTTGGTCGAGGTTCCACTTGCCACCCGACAATCCCCATCTCACCGTCGGGACACCGTATGATGTGTTCAGGTTGAAATGCCGTATGGGAGAGACTGCTCCCGGCCATTGGCACGTGGATGGAGAAGGTATTTTTGACCTGCTCACGGTAGGCGTCCAGGGAAGGAACGGACCACAGTCCCGTGGATTGGAGTGAGTTGCAGTACTCCCTCGTGCTCTCTTCCATCCATTGGAACGACTCGGCCATTTCCTTTCGGCGGGAGACTTTTTGCATGTCGTCCACAAACATGATTCTTCCGAGAGAGTAACGGTCCTGGAACTGGCCGGCCTGTTCAGAATCCTTGGCCTGGAGGATTTCCTGGTAGAATGGAACCAGGACGAGGGATCGCATGAGAGACTGAATCCGTCCGACCACTTCCACAACCTGCTCGATGATTTCCGGTTGCTCGAACAGCCCCTCCGCCAGGATTTCACCCTCGATGAAAGGATAGAGCAGGCAGGGTTCGGCAGGGTCCGTGACCGACTGAGGATAGCGGAAAGGCGGATGCATCACCGAGAAACCCTTGAGGAGTCGCGGGTTCCTGTCTTCGGGAAGTGTGCGTTTGGCGATCCACTTCAAACCTCGTGAGTCTTCGATGAGCCAGGTGTTTTCGGATGGGAGCTGAAGCCGGGGGGATTTGTTCCATAGGATTTCATTTTTGCGACACACTTCTGAGAGCAACGGGTCCATGGCGTTCTCCTTGTCCTCCTCCCAGGCTTGGAGGAGGTGGTGGGATGAAGAGGAGCTCCCAGACTGTGCACGAGAGAGCTCGTAATTCGAACGACCGGACGGCTTCAAGACCCGGCAGCCTTGAGACCTTATACCACGAGGTCGGAAAACACTCCATGGGTTCGAAGGGTGTGAACCTCGTTTGGGATGGGACGGCTCGGTCGGCTCAGTCGAAGGGCCATAGCGCACACTCGAATTTTGGTGCGTCTTCGGTTCGGATCAAGTTCCTCTGATATCATGGATTCAAGCCGCTTCCCAGGCTTTGTCGATTCCCTTTCACCGGAAAGGGCAACCCGGAATGAACTCTCTCATCTCCGGGCACACCCCTCTTTTGCCGGTGATGCAGGCTTCGCTGCGCTCTGCCGCCCCTTGCTTCTCGGCACGTGGAAGAACCATGCCGACAAAGCACCTGGTATCGAGCGCTAGAAAAGTGCCTTCTTGATCTCTTCCAGTCCTATCCTTGCCACAAATGCCGCAGCTCGCTCTTTCTTTTTGGCATGGTCCCGGTAGTAGTCCAGGCAACGGCGGGTGAGGTCCAGGACCTGGTCGGTGGTGAGTCCTTCGGCGAGAACGTCACCCACCCGAGCGCTTGCACCGGAATGGCCGCCGAAGATGAAGGCCCACCCGTTCTTTTTCCCGAGAATCCCAAGGTCCCGAACAAAGCTTTCCCCGCAGGTCATGGGACAGCCTGAGACCCCTATCTTGAGTTTTGCGGGAAGCTCCATGCCCACGAATAGTTTCTCGATCTCCAGACCCAGGCCGAGGGAGTCCTGGACCCCGAAACGACACACGCTGGTGCCGGGGCATGCCTGGACATAGTGGACGCACAATTCCGTGGCTTTCCCCATGTCCATACCGAGATCCTTCCAGATCCTCTCGACATCCTCTTCTTTGATCCCCACCAGGGCCAGGCGCTGCCCGGACGTGATCTTGACGATAGGAATCTCGTATTTGCGGACGACCTCTGTGAGGGCTTCCAGGTTTTGGAGACTCAACAATCCCACGGGGGTTCGCGGCACAATGGCATAGGTTTTCTTGTCTCTTTGAAGAATCGCACCTCGGGGAGCATCCGGCATGGTATCCCTCCTCAACATTGCACGACATTCCGTTCATTCCACTCGTTTTTTTCATCCTCCGCCGTGCCCTTTCCGACCATGAGGACGACGAGAAAAGCCGTGGTCCAGGGGGGCGGAGCCCAGAAACCTCTTATAACAGAGAAAGGGACCGGACGTCCACCCGCGTTCCGGGGGGTGGGTTTCACGATACACCACCCACCTTGGTGTTTAAGGAAACACTCCCTGGTGCAACCGGCAAAACCATGGGAAAGAGGGTTGGCGATGAATTTTGGTCCCTGTATTTTTTATTGACAAAGTGCCTCCCTTCCATATGCTTACCCATCACTCTCCACGCGTTTGTTGCGCATCGAGAGGATAGAAAAGAAGATCTCGTTCGCTCCGATGAGGTTTTCCTCCTTGGAAAGCTGTTCCGGAATGGGGGGAGGAAAGCAGATGAAGCACGAAGCATTCAAAGGGATCTGTCCGTATTTGTATTCATAGGACAACGCATGGAAAACATGAGAGATTCTTTCCTATGAGTCCAATCCGAAGAGATATTTTTCCTTTCGAGCCTACGGTCAGGTGTACCGACCGGCATCTTCTCAATGGACATAGAAGTGCCTTGTTGTGGTTTACAGGACTTTCCGGCAGCGGAAAATCCACGCTGGCTCACGCCGTGGAAGCAAGGCTCCATGAGATGGGTGTCCGAAGCTACGTTCTGGATGGAGACAACGTACGGTCCGGCCTCAACAAAGACTTGAGCCTGAGCCCACAGGACCGGGTGGAGAACATACGACGAGCGGCTGAAGTCGCCAAATTGATGGTGGACGCCGGAATTCTGGTCTTCGCAGCCTTCATCACCCCTTACCGGGAAAGTCGCCGGTTCATTCGCGAACTGATGGAGGGATGGCCATATTTCGAATGTTACGTGAAGTGTTCTCTGGAGGAGTGTGAACATCGAGATCCCAAGGGCTTGTACAGGAAGGCACGGCTGGGGGAGATTTCGGATATGACCGGGATTGGCGCGCCCTATGAGGAACCTGACATGCCGGACATGATTGTGAAAACGGAGGGAAGGACTCTGGAGGAATCCATCCGCCAGGTGATCGAGTTTCTTGTGGAGAGGCGAATCATCCAGCCGGAACGGCAAAGGAGGACGACCGAGCGCAACGGACCTGCCTAGACCTCTGGAAAGCTGCAAACACGTAGCTGCCTGTCCTGGAGACAGCAACCTGGTCAGGGATAATGCGAACCTAGTCTAATATGAAGAAACCATATCCTCGAGTGAAAAGGAAAAGGGGCTTAGAATTCATGAAATCACTGCTGAGCGGAAAGCGGGTTCTAGTTACCGGTGCCTGTGGTACGGTTGGAAGGGAGTTGGTTCGCCAGCTGCTCGAGGAACATCGAGTTGAGGTGTTGATCGGCCTGGATAACAATGAGAGCGAGCTGCTCTTTCTGGAGCAGAGATTTTCCACCTACGAGCAGGCCTGCTTTTATTTGGCCGACGTTCGGGACCGGGACAAGCTCTGCCGAAAGATGCGCGGGATAGACATCGTGTTTCATACGGCGGCTTTCAAACACGTCATCCTGTGCGAACGTTCCCCCTTCGAGGCCGTGCAGACGAATGTCCTGGGTGTCCAGAACATGATCCTGGCAGCCTCGGAAAACAACGTTGAAAAGGTCATCTTTACCAGCTCCGACAAGGCCGTGAATCCCACCAACGTCATGGGAACATCCAAGCTTATGGGAGAAAGGCTCATGACGGCCGCCAATAAGGAGCTCAGGGGCAACGGCCCCATATACGCCTCCACACGGTTCGGAAATGTGCTGGGGTCCCGAGGTTCGGTCATTCCCATTTTCCGCGAGCAGATACGGAACGGAGGACCGGTGACTCTCACGGATCCGCGGATGACCCGGTTCATCATGAGCATTCGGGAGGCGGTTCAGCTCATTATCGATTCCGCAGCTCTCGCTCGAGGCGGAGAAGTGTTCATCACCAAGATGCCTGCAATTTGCATTCAGGACCTCGCCGAGGTGATGATCGAGGAACTGGCTCCCGCTTACGGCCACAGGAAAGAAGACATCCGAATCGAGATCATCGGCACCAAACCTGGCGAGAAGATGTACGAGGAACTGATGAATCTCGAGGAGACACGACGAGTCTGGGAGCTTAGCCGATATTTCGTGGTCCTTCCTGCTTTCACCTCCTTCTTTCGGGATATCTCCTACGTCTATCCGAACATTCTCTCCAAGACCGTAACAAACCCCTATCACTCGGGGAACGAGCCTCCCCTCACCAAGCCGGCGCTGAAGGAATTCCTGAAAACCAACCACCTCTTTCTGGAGGACCCCACCGAGTGGGAGCATCCTGCAGAACGCTACTGGCCCAACGGCGGAGGAGACTGCCACGCTCGAACCGCCGATCTCAAGAGTCTTTGTTAATGAATGGGGTACCACTGGAGAGACGGATTGTGTGCCAAGCGGTTTTCAGACCTCCGGTACGAACAGGAATCGAAAAGCATGGTTTCATTCTCATACAAAATCGGTCCACCCGCCTGGGTATTGGGTATAAGGTGGCGGCGAGTCGAAGGGTTTCCAGGTTGAGGTATGGCTGCCAACCCGGCTCCGTGTATGGATCTGTGCATTTTTTCCAGGATAACCTTTCGATATGAAAGGGAGAATAGATCTTGATACGGCAGGAGGTCGACGGGAGCACCTGTTGGATGGAGTTGGATCTGGAGGGCATCAAAACTCTGAGGAGTAAGATTTATGCGAGTGCTGATAATGGGAGGAGATGGATATCTCGGCTGGCCTACGGCCATGCACCTTACGGCCAGGGGGCATGAAGTCGCGGTGGCGGACAATTACCTCCGGCGCCGGCTCTGCCGTGAAGAAGACGTCGAACCTCTGTTCGAGGTTCCCAATCTCATGGAGCGATGTGCCCTCTGGGAGAAGGTGTCCGGGTTTCGGGTCCGCCCCTTTATTGGGGATTTGACGGAATGGGATTTCGTGGCGGAGGTTTTCCAGCAGTACACACCCGAGGCCGTCATTCACTACGCGGAACAGCCGGCGGCTCCTTACTCCATGCTCAACCGAAGGGCCGCGACCTTGACTCTTCGCAACAACCTCATGACAACCGCCAACCTGATTTTCGCCGTTCGAGAGTTCGCATCGAGCGCACACATCATTAAACTGGGAACCATGGGGGAATACGGTACCCCCAACATCGATATCGAGGAGGGGTGGATCGAGATCGAGCACAAGGGACGCAGGGACAAATTCCTCTTTCCCAGGCAGACCGGCAGCTTGTATCACACCACCAAGATCATGGACACGGATTTGCTCTGGTTCTATGTTCGCATGTGGGGAATTCGCGTGACCGATCTTATGCAGGGACCTGTTTACGGGTTGACCACCGATGAAAACGAGGCGGACGAGCGGCTTTTCCCCTTTTTCAATTACGACGAGCTGTTCGGCACCGTGCTCAACCGTTTCCTCGTACAGGCAGTGGCTGGACACCCCCTCACCGTTTACGGAAAGGGAGGGCAGACAAGAGGATACCTGAACATCCGCGACACCCTGCAGTGCGTGCACCTTTCGTTGGAAAACCCTCCAGCCGGCGGAGAGCTTAGAATCTTCAATCAGTTCGTGGAAACTTTCAGCGTCAATCAGCTGGCGGAAAAGGTGCAAAGGGTCGGTACCAGCATGGGGCTTTCCGTCCGCATATCCCATGTGGAGAATCCGAGAAAGGAATCGGAAGAACACTACTACAACCCCACCCATACCGGGCTGATCGAGCTGGGACTCGAGCCCCACTACCTTACAGATGAGATCCTGGGACAAATCATCGAGACGATCCTCCGGTTCAAGGGAAACATCCAGGAACACAAATTCCTTAGAAAGGTGCGATGGAACTAGAGAAGGGGAGTTCCGAAGAAACTCCGGCACCGGGGGGTCCCGGCAACACATGAAACACAGTGAAGAGGACCGATTCGTCAAATCCCCAAGCACGGTTTTTTTTCATGGAATCGATTCGGCGACGGCGATTCCCGAAAGGAAGCTGGGCGCTTAAACTCAAATAAACACCAAGAGACAGAATTTGGAGCACACAAGGTGAGATGGCTGGTAACGGGAGGCTGCGGTTTCATAGGCGCGAGTCTCATAGGGAGGCTGATGGCAGAGGGAAAACACTACGTGCGGGTTGTGGACAACCTAACCACCGGCACACGTGAAAATCTGGCCCGGATGTGCACCTTCGTGGAGCGGACGGTTTCCACCCTTCCCCCTCCGACTTCATTTCACGAGACGAGGGTGGAGCTGATCGCTGGAGATATCCTGGACGACCGGCTAGCGGTCCAATTGGCCTGCGGGATGGATGTGATCGTCCATCTGGCGGCCAATACCGGGGTCGGCCCGTCGGTGGAAGATCCGCGAGGGGACTGCAAGGTTAACGTGATAGGGACATTCAACTACTTGGAAGCAGCGAGACTCAGCAAGGTCAGGCGCTTCGTGTTTGCATCGAGCGGAGCTCCCATTGGAGAATGTGTTCCCCCCATCCACGAGGAATTGCCACCCCATCCTGTCTCTCCGTACGGCGCCAGCAAGCTGGCAGGGGAAGGCTACTGCTCCGCCTACTTCCGCACCTTCGGGGTCGAGACCGTGGCCCTGCGCTTCGGGAATGTGTACGGACCTGGCTCCACTCACAAGAACAGTGTGGTGGCCAAGTTCATCCGTAGGGCCTTCCAAGGGGAACCCTTGGAGATCTACGGGGATGGGAACCAGACCCGGGATTTCATCTACATTGACGACCTGATCGATGCAGTGATGCGGGCCGCAACCAGGAAAGGGGTTGGGGGACAGGTTTTCCAGATCGCCACAGGGTCTGAAACCACGGTGGAGGAGCTGGTCGCTGAGCTCTTGCCGATCCTTTTGGCAAATGGAATTCAGGAGGTGCAGGTGAAACATGTTTCCCCCCGCCTCGGAGATGTGAGACGCAATTTCTCGGACACTTCCAAAGCGTCCCGGATCCTGGGCTGGCGAACGAATGTGGGTTTGAAAGAAGGATTGACACGGACCGTTCGCTGGTTTTCCGACTCGAAGGCCGCGTGGATGGAACATCCTCAACATCCAGCTTGAAACACGCTCTCTTCCCTCCCGCTTCCAGGCTCGGATCCCCGGCACCACCTTCCCTCCGGCCAAGACATCCGCAGCAATTGAACTGGACTTGCTCTCAAGGGTGTGACACCCTACAACATTGTTATCACGTCGAACGGAGTGACACCATGACCCTGCCGAATTTCCTGGGGATAGGGGCTCAGCGCGCCGGCACAACCTGGCTCCATGCGCAGCTTCGCTCCCATCCCGCCATTTACCTTCCCCCACGCCGTAAGGAGCTTCACTTCTTCGACCGGTACTACGACCGTGGAATAGCCTGGTACGAAAGCTGCTTCCCTCCGTCCAGGGAAGATTCTCCCTACCGCTGGTTCGGAGAGATCACTCCCATGTATCTCTTTGATCCGCGGGTTCCCGCCCGCATCAAAGAACATTTGCCCCGGTGCCTGTTTGTTGTTATCCTCCGAAATCCCTCGGACAGGGCCTACTCCCAGTATGGACACCATGTACAGAACATGGGGGAGAATCGGAGCTTCGAGGATTTTCTGGAGCAGGAAGAGGAAGTGTTCGCAAGAGGGCTCTATTGCCGCCAGCTCAAGAGGTACCTGGCGCTTTTTCCAGTAGAGAATTTTTTGGTACTCATCTTTGAAGAACTGATGAAAGACCCGGCTGGAGCCCTGAGGTACATTGCCGATTTCTTGAACCTCGATGTCGAAGGGTTTGACCAGAGGCTCCTGGGCAACAAGGTCAACGCCTCCCACCAGGTGCGTTTCGGAAAGGTTGCATCGGCAGCACGCCGGTGGGGAGAATTTTTGCGGAGGTACGATCTCGACTGGATGATCAATGCAGCCAAGGCCCTTCGCCTTCAACGGGCTTTGGGCAATGCTGGAGTAATGCCAAAGCTGGACCCGCAAATCCGTCGGAGGCTCCTGGAACGATATGAACCCGAGATTCGGGACTTGGAGGAACTCCTCGGCAGGGACCTGTCCCTGTGGAGACGTCCTCGTTCGATGGAATGACCCCGGGGGCTCGATGACAAGGTGTCAACCCTTGAGGAAAGAATGAGCGAGAAGCCGCTGAAGGAAGACATCGAGAAGATTGCGAAGGGAACAGGAGCAACCCTGGCCGGCACCGCGTTCGGAAAGAGTTTGTTTTTCGTTAGCCAGATTGTCATCGCGCGCCTCCTTGGGGTCGAGGAATTCGGTCTCTACAGCTTGGGACTTGCCTCCGTCAAAATCTGCGAGATTTTTGCCCGACTGGGTCTCAACACTGGAGGAATGCGGTTTGTCTCCATTTACAAGGATCAGGATCCGCACAGATTGAAGGGAGTCATTATCTCCGCCATGGGCATTTCCCTGTTGAGCGGTTTCCTCATGGCGGTTGCGGTATATTTTCTTTCGGACGCCCTTGCTCAGACCTTCTTCCAGAAACCCCACCTCACTCCCGTGCTTCGGGTCATGGCCTGTTCCATTCCTTTCGTCGCCGGCATGATGGTGGTTTCCTCGCTGCTCCAAGGGTTCCACACAACCAAATACACCATGTATGCCCGTGAGATCCTACAGCCGGCCGTCAACCTGCCTTTGGTGATTCTTTTCTACCTGGCCGGCCTGGGGCTCCGAGGGGCCGTCTACGCCTTCATCCTGTCAAACCTGGCGGCCCTGCTGGCTGGAGTGTACTATTGCCGGAGAATGTTCCCGGCCCTCTTCAGCAGGACCCTGCAGCCTTCCTACAACATTCGGCCGCTTCTCTCCTACTCCTTTCCCTTGCTGTTCGTAGGATTTCTCCATTTCTTTCTCTCTTCCGCCGACATCCTCATGCTGGGATTTCTCAGCTCGACCCGAGAGGTCGGGATCTACAAAGTCGTGTCGCAGCTCTCCAGCGTCATGAACGTCTTTCTCATCGCCACCAACTCGATCTATGCCCCGCTGGCGGCGGACCTTTTCCAGCGAAGTGAAATGGTTAGGCTCGCCACTGTCTTCAAGACTACCACCCGGTGGGTTTCTTATGCCACCATTCCCATCTTCATCCTTCTCACCTTCGCCGGCTACGAGATCATGTTGATCTTCGGGAAGGAGTACGCGGACTCGAATTCGACCGTCGCTCTGAGCCTCCTTGCTTTCGGTTACCTGGTGTCCTGCCTGACTGGGGGGGTGGGCATCACCCTGACCATGACCCAACGGCAGAAACTGGAGCTCTTCAACTCCTTGGCCATGGTGGCCATGAATCTTTCGTTGAATTACTTCCTGATTCCCAAATACGGAGCCATCGGGGCGGCTATCGCCTGTTCGGCCTCCATCATCGCTATCAATCTGATTCGACTGGGACAGGTGGGATTGCTCTACCGAATGCACCCTTTCACTCTCCAGATCCTGAAATATATGACTCCTACCGTCCTGTCTGTGGTGGTCCTGTCCATCTATTACGAGGTGCATTTTACGGTGCGATCTTTCACGTCCCTGTTCATCAAGACAACAGTCATTCTCCTCCTATTTTCGGTGTTCTTTCTCAAGAGCCGGTGGATGACCGAAGAGGACGACATCGTGTGGAAGAAGATATCCGGCAAATTTAAGAAGGGCGGAGCCTAAACATGCAGGCGGAAGAATCCACCCTATCCATTCGGATGATTTACATCATAATCTTGCTGTTCTTTGTCTTGATCCCCGTATATATCTTGCCATCCGGGGGGTTTCAGCTGGTGGATCTGACCATCATTCTCGCCATGGTACACGCCTCCCTGACCATAAGAACCAAGGAATTCGAACCCGGCAGACTCGTCGTGATGCTCCTCGCTCTCTATGTATCGTGGGCCATCCTTGTCAACATCATCCATTTTCTATTCAAAAGTGAATTGTTCTTCATGAAGGCCACCGCCCAATTGGTTTTAATTGCCTTCATGTTCGGAGCCTTCGTGGTCTTGTTCCAAAAGACCATATTGCGAAGGGGCGGCGTTTTGTGTATTTACATCGGCCTCCTTCTCTCATTAATTCCCCCATTTTTCGTTACAGGTTCCTACGACGTGCCAACCACCGAGGGGGTGAGCGGAGTGAGCATCCGCAGTGCCCTGTCCTTCAATAACCCCAATCAGTTAGGGTACTTTGCTCTTTTGGTCCTGACGATCCTTTTCCTGGTGCGGATTTATGCGGAGCGATTCGAATACACCCGGTTGCAAGCACGTTTGATGGGGTTCATTGGGTTCGTGGTTTTTGTCATGACCCATCTTTTCACGGTCTTTTCGGCTTCCCGAGCTGCTCTGATCTCGATGGCCTTCCTGGATGTCTTTATCTGTTGGAAGTTCCGGAAACAGCTGATCGTTTGCCTCTTGTGCTTGCTCTTTCTCGTTCCCCCAACCCTCTTTGCCTTCTCGGACAAGTTGCCGAAGTTCGATATCCTGGTTTTTCAGAGGCTCCTGACGACGGATGTAGAGTCCGCCATGTCTAGGCGGGTGGGTTCTCGGTTCTTCCAGAGCCTGGGAAGCGAGATTGCCATCGTGTGTGGTGCCGGCGGGGTTTCGAACAATCCCAAGGTGGTTGAGGTGCATAACGCCTTTGCTGATATGGTGCTCTGCTATGGCATTATCGGGTTGGGACTGTTCCTCCTCTTCCTCTCCGCCGTCCTCCTGCCCTATTTTTTGTTCATTCGGCGCTACGATCAACTTTACTACCCGTTACTGATGGGGCCCGTCCTGCTGTACAACGTAGCTCACAACGGCTTACGGTTCAGGCTTTTCTGGATCTTTGTGGCTCTCTGGTTCGCCGTCACACGAAGGTCGATGGAGATGGGGATGGAGGAGGGAGAGGCACAAAATGTGCCTTGCTAGATGCCGCTCAAGACATTACCGGCACGAGGGGTTGAAGATGTGGGTGTTCTCCATCATCCTGGGATGGATCTGTCTCCTGGGCGGCATAGCCAACGAAGCTTCAGCAACAAT
>JAGPLX010000107.1 GCA_018053185.1 Syntrophobacteraceae bacterium | reverse complement strand
GTTCCCCTCATCGAAATCGTGAGTGAACCCGACATCCACTCCCCGGAAGAAGCCTCCTCCTACCTGAAGATGCTTCGCGACATCCTTCGATACCTGGACATCTGTGACGGCAACATGGAAGAAGGCAGCCTCCGCTGTGACGCCAACGTTTCCCTGCGACCATCGGGCAGCCGGAGCCTTGGTGTGAAAACCGAGCTCAAGAATATGAATTCCTTCCGAAATGTCCAGCGTGCTCTTGAATTCGAGATCCGCAGGCAACGGGCCCTGCTGGAACGAGGTGAAGCTATCGAGCAGGAAACGCTTTTGTGGGATGCAAATCGAAATGTAACGGTGAGTATGCGGGGCAAGGAAGAGGCCCACGACTACCGCTATTTTCCCGATCCGGACCTGGTTCCCGTAGCCGTCGATCCCGCATGGATCGAGGATGTGCGAGCCCGTCTCCCGGAACTTCCCGAGGCAAAACGGGGGCGTTTCATCCGGGAATACGGCCTTCCCGCCTACGACGCCCAGGTCCTTACCTCCCAAAAGGCCCTGGCCCATTACTTCGAAGAGGTGCTCGAGACGTTTCCTCACCCCAAGGTCGTCAGCAACTGGATCATGTCGGAGGTCTTGCGCGAGCTGAAGAAGGAAGATCGCGAGGTGGAGACCTTTCCGGTTTCTCCCAAATACCTGGCGGAGTTGCTTCAGTTGGTGGCCTCTGGGGTCGTGAGCGGCAAGATCGCCAAATCGGTTTTCGAAGAAATGTACGCCACGGGGAAGAGTGCCCGGGAGATCGTGGAAGCCGGAGGCCTTGTGCAGGTTACGGATCGGGAACAGATCGAGAGCCTTGTGGACCAGGTGATCTCGGAGAATCCCGAAGAGGTGGAGCAGTACCGGGGAGGGAAGAAGAAGCTCATGGCCTTCTTTGTGGGGCAGGTAATGAGAAAGAGCAGGGGCAAGGCCAATCCCCAGCTGGTGAACGAAATCCTGCAAAGAAAGCTCTCTTGAGGAAAGTCACTCAAAATCAGCCGAAACCGCTTTCGTGGATCGGGGACGGGCCGGTCTCCGTGCTGAGCGGCCGCTCCCACGGGCATCCATGTAAGTGGCGGAAACCCGGTTGCCGGTTAGAGGGATCTTTTATTCTCAGGAGGGGGTCGGCCCCCTTGCCGAGAAGTGCGCTTGCGCCTATTTCCCGATGTTTTGGAGCGGAATATGCCGGATAAATGGTTGCCTCCCATCTACTGGGAAGGAGATGGGGTCGTGATGTTGGACCAGCGTCTGCTGCCTCACCGCGAGGTCTATCTTCGCTGCACAACCCCCAAGCAAGTCATTCACGCCATCAAGAACATGGCCATCCGGGGTGCCCCTGCCGTCGGGATCGCAGGTGCCATGGCCCTGGCCCTGGGGGCGCGCACCATCCAGGAACAGGACCCGAGGGCATTTATGCGCAAGTTCTTCCGCCTGTGTCAACAGGTCAAGGCCGCTCGCCCCACCGGCAACAATCTTGGGTGGGCCGTCGAGAAGATCTACTCGGTGGTGGTAGAAAATCCGCAGGCAAGCATCGAGGACCTGCGGAGGCTCATCCGACAAAAGTCCCAGGAAATCCTCGAGGAGGATGTTGCCTCCAATCTCGCCCTGGGAGCGTGGGGAAAAGAGGTCGTGCCCAGGGGGGCCCGCATTCTCACCTACTGCAACGCAGGCGCCCTGGCCACCGGGGATTACGGAACGGCGCTGGGGGTGATTCGAGCCGCCCATGCGGCGGACCCGACCATCGAGGTATTTGCCTGCGAGACCAGGCCTCTCCTTCAGGGAAGTCGCCTCACCGCCTATGAGCTGAAACAGGCGGAAATCCCCGTCACTCTCATCACGGATGCGGCCGTAGGCACCATGATGCAACAGGATCACATCGATGTGGTGGTGGTGGGTGCCGACCGCATCGCTTCCAACGGGGACACGGCCAACAAGATCGGAACCTACACGGTGGCGGTGCTGGCCCAAACGCACAACGTCCCCTTTTACGTGGCGGCGCCTCGTTCCACCATCGATCCGACCATCGCCGACGGCTCCCAGATTCCCATCGAACAACGGAACCCCAGAGAAGTAACCCATCTTTACGGACGCCGGGTGGCTCCGGACGGCGTGCCGGCCCTCAATCCGGCCTTCGACGTTACGCCCCACCGATACATCACGGGGATCATCACGGAAGCGGGGATCTTGCGAAAACCGTACGGGAAAGCAATCCGAAAGGCCCTCGAGACCTGAGCCGAGTCGACGACGCTTGGGTCAGGCATTCAAGGCTTACTGGACCCGAAAAGTACCTCCATGACCTCCTGCAACGATCGGACACCGATACAGTCGGCGCCCAGTTCCCCGGAGAGGCGACCCACGTTGCTCGCCGGTACGAGATGCTTCTGAAAACCGAGGGAGTGAGCTTCGGCGAGGCGGGGAATGCTGTGGCCCACCCCCCGCACTTCCCCCGCCAGGCCGACCTCTCCCCACACCACCAGGTCCGTGGGCAAGGGACGATCCAGGTAGGAGCTCACGAGGGCAACGACGATGGCGAGATCCGCCGCTGGTTCGGCCAGCTTGAGCCCTCCGGCGACGTTCATGAACACATCCTGCTGACCGAACCCCAATCCCAGCTTCTTCTCGAGAACCGCCATGAGGAGGGAGAGGCGGTTTACATCCACGCCCATGGTCGTTCTGCGTGGTTGCACCCATCCTGTGTTGCTCACCAGGGCCTGGAGCTCCACCAGCAGGGGGCGTGTTCCTTCCATGGAACACACCACCACGGAGCCGGACACTCCAACGGGTCTTTCCGCCAGGAGGAGCCTGGAGGGGTTGGGGACTTCCTCCAAACCCTCCTCCTTCATCTCGAATACCCCGATTTCATTGGTGGAACCGTAGCGATTCTTCACCGCCCTCAGGAGCCGAAAGGCATGGGTCCGGTCCCCTTCCAGGTAGAGGACCGTGTCCACCAAGTGCTCGAGGGCTTTGGGACCCGCAATGGCTCCTTCCTTGGTCACATGACCGACCAGGACCACGCTGATCCCTTTCTCCTTGGCGATCCGCATGAGCCTCGACGCACACTCCCTCACCTGGCTGATGGAACCGGGGGCCACGTCGAGGACCCCCGAGTACATCGTTTGGATCGAGTCCACGGCCAGGATCTCGGGAGAAACAGTCTCGATCACATCCAGCACCGCCTCGAGGGAACTTTCCGAATACACCAGCAGCTTGTTCGAGCGGATGCCCAGTCGCCGGGCACGACCCTTGAGCTGAAGAGGGCTTTCCTCCCCGGATGTATAGAGGACCTGGCGATCCCGGGCCATCTCGGCCAGGATTTGGAGGAGCAGCGTGGATTTGCCGATCCCGGGATCTCCCGCCAGGAGCACCATGGACGCGGGCATGAGCCCGGACCCAAGGGTGCGGTCCCATTCGTGGATTCCGGTGATGATCCGATCCTGGTC
>JAGPLX010000054.1 GCA_018053185.1 Syntrophobacteraceae bacterium | reverse complement strand
GCAAGCGTATTCTCTCTTTCATTGACTACTTCAACAAGACGATGGCAAAGCCTTTTAAGTGGACATACAAAGGCCGCCCTCTCGCCTGCTAAAAAAGTGAGTGAGTACTTGCGCCGTGCTGTACTAGCGCAGGTAATGGGACAGAAGGGGAAAGCTCCCGCTCCCTGCGAGGTTATAGCGGACCCGAAGGCTCGGAGACAGAAGAACAAGATCTCAGTGCTCCTCGGAACGGATCGAATAGGCAAGGGAGATGACACGCTCGGCCGGAAGCTTGTCGTGAGCTTCATCGGTATTCTCAAAAAGATGAGACCTGAGCCGTGGCGTTTGATCCTTCTCAACGGCGGAGTGAAACTTACGGTGGAAGGCTCGGAGTGCCTGCCGCCGCTTCAGGCTCTGGAGAAGGAAGGGATACGCATCCCCGTTTGCGGAACCTGCCTCAACCACTTCGGGCTCATCGAGAAAAAGCAGGTCGGCGAGTCAACCAATATGCTCGATATCGTCACCGTCACCGCCATGCAACGGCGGAGAGAAGGTCATAAGTGCGATGTAGCCCGAGAGTCCTGGGAGCAATGGATGACGAGGCACCTTGTTGATCCAGCAAAACGGTTCGTGCGGCTGGTTGAGCGGCAAAGATGGGTCGGGGGGACCCGGCGGATATTCTTGAAGGTCTGCCTCCGGAGGAAGATCCCGATCCTCCCGTGGGGAGAGAAACATCCGATGATGCAGGTGTCTACCGCCTTTCGGATGATACGGCACCGGTTCAAACCATTGATTTCATCACGCCGGTTGTGAATAATCCATACGATTTCAGACGTATAGCGGCTGCAAACGTCCTGAGTGACGTCTACGACATGGGAGGGTGCCCCCTCACGGCGATGAATGCGGTGTGCTTCCCTGTAAAGAGCATGGACAAGGCTGAGACCCTGCGGGGAGGGCTGGAGAAGATCCACGAGGCTGGAGCGGCGCTCGTCGGCGGACAAATCTCGAGGGCTCCGAGATCAAGTACGATCTCTCCGTTACGGGAGCGGTGCATCTCGAGAAGGTGCTCATCCATGAGGGAGTCAAACCGGGAGATGGACTCATCCTCACAAAGCTGCTCGGAACTGGAGTGCCTGCGACCGCCATCAAGGCAGGGCCTGTTTGGGGGGGGCGGAGAAGCGGGCCATGGAAACCATGGCAGCCCTCAACGGGAGAGCCGCCGAGATCATGGTCGGCTATCCCGTAAACGGGTGCACCGATGTTACCGGCTTTGGACTCCTGGGTCATGCACTCGAGATAGCATCAGGAAGCAAGGTAACGATTATCCTCTTTACAGAGAATGTTCCCCAGCTTCCCGAAGTTCTCGATTCCGTCCAGATGGGGCTTGTTCCAGCAGGAAGTTATTCAAACCGAAACTTCTGCACCCATCAGATCCGTCAGTCCGTAACCGTGGATCCAATGCTCCTGAATATCCTCGCCAACGCCCAGACATCCGGCGAACTCCTCATTTCTCTGCCCGAGGACAAAGCTTCCGCACTGTTCGACGATCTCAAAGCCGGTGGAGCCCCCCATGCCGCCCTCATCGGCCTAGCATCAACTCCGGGAGCAGGGCTCCCTGAAATCAGACAGGCATCCAAAGGGCTCAATGACAAACGAATGTCACGGCAATAAACCCGTGGCAAGTGACCACATCAGGATAACATAATGAGCATCACCCCCAGAACTGCGGCACCTGGCTGGCAGACAAAGCCATCCGACCGATTTATTCTACGATGGATCAAGCTCCATCTTTCCGCCCGGATCACTCCGTACCTTCTCACCTGGAGCGGGCTAGAACCCTGGATGATCACTCTTATTTCATCGAGCCTTGGAGTCTTGGGCGGAGTTGTCTTCGCCCTTGGCTCGGGTTGGCTGGCCGGGTGCGTTGCGGCATGTGCGCAGATTCTTGACGGAGTCGACGGCCAGTTCGCGCGGGTCACAGGAAAACAGAGTAAGGGAGGAGCTTTCTGGGATTCGGTACTGGATCGCTATGCCGATGGAGCCATGGTGATCGGCCTTATCATCTACCTGGCACGACTTCCTTTCCCGTTGCCTCTCTGGATGATCCTCCTTTTTGGTGCGCTTGCGATTATGGGAAGCAACCTCATAAGTTACTCAAGTGCCAGGGCGGAGAATCTCGGAATCGATCTCGGCAAGCCAACGCTTGCCAGCAAAGGGACTCGGACCTCCGTGATGATCCTCTGCGCATGGGGAAGCCTCATATGGCCGAAACTGCCGATCCTGGCGCTTCTCTACCTCGCCATTCACCCCAATGTCGTCATTGTCTGCCGCCTCGTTCGGGCTTCCGAGGTATCTCAACCGTTATGGCCGTATTCCGTAAGAAGCCCGCAGAAGAGCCACATGACAGAAATGGGAGTAGTTCACGGAAGGTTTCAGGTCTTCCATAACGATCATCTCGCTTACGTGCTGGCCAGCAAATCCCGATGCCGTCACATCGTCGTTGGAATCACCAATCCGGACCCCTTACTCACGAAAGCCGATCCAACGGATCCCGGAAGAAGCGATCCCGGATCGAACCCTCTGACCTACTATGAGCGCTACGTCATGGTGCGCGAGGTGCTGGTTGCTGCGGGAGTGGACTACAGGGACTTTTCCATCGTTCCCCTTCCCATCAACCTGCCGGAATTATACAGGTACTATGTGCCTCTCGACGCTACCTTCTATCTCACCATCTACGACGAGTGGGGGAAACGAAAACTCGATCTGCTCCATTCGGTCGGCCTGAAGACGGAAGTGCTCTGGACGCGTTCTCTCGATGAGAAGGGTCTCCGTGCTGGCGAAATTCGCCGTAGAATGGCTTATGGCGAGGCATGGGAGCACATGGTTCCCCATGAAACCGCGCAACTCATGAAAAGCTGGTCCATACCGGATCGAATTCGGAATTTTAACGTAACACTCCCGCCCGAACAGGGTTAAATAGCCCCTTCCAGTTCCGGGTTCCACCGCCGATTCCAATCCGTATCATTACTCAACTCAAGTTTAGCACATGGCTTTGAGTGCTTTCCCCCATAGCACGGTCAGTCAGGTACCTCCGGCTTACGGAGGTACCCGAACTGAGGATCCCTTCAGCCCTCGGATCTGTTTCGGTGCGGAGGAAACAATGCCGTTGCTTCTTGGACCATCGTACAAAGACCAGCCGTACGGTTCCTGAAAGGGGGAAGTCTACATTGAGAACTGCTGCCTGGCTGTTCCAGCCTGGTACGGCTTGCAGATTACATCTTGCCACTTCGTGCCGGAGCTGTTTGAGAGTCCACGACTTTCCGCGGTAGGTGTAGCGGGTCTTTGTTGCCTTGAGCCGATGGACGACTCCGTTGCCTATCTCAACGAGATTGGCCCCTAAGCCATCGTTGGCGAACCGATCGTCAAAGAGGTCAAACCGTGCATCGATCCCATTTCTGTGGCACCGCTGCAGCATCTCTATCAGTACCTCGGTCTTCTTGCGAAAGGTCTCCGCTCGCCGCTTCCAGCCGCCACATCGTTTATCCATGGAGTGTAACGTGTCATTGGTGCGCCCCTTCGACGTATGAAAGGCCGCATCGACTGGAAAGAAGCGGATCTTGTTGTGACAGGCCACTTGGGAGCGGTTGGTTTTGTGTGATCAAAATGATAATTTATTTAACCCATCTCCTTTCCGGTCTTGGAGAGCACGGAATCATCGACGATAAGAACGCGATCCTTGAAGGGACTGCTGTCGGTGGCGGCCAAGACGCGATGGAACATAAGCGTGATGAACCTTCTCCGTTTAAATCAGCAGTGGTATGGATTTATCGATCTCCGACTCCAGACTCAGTCGATGCTTCTCAATTTCTCGTTGGACGGCTGGGGATATTGGGTATTCTTAGGCAGGGAAGCTCCTTTTTTAGTTTTTTCGGTGATTTGTCAACCAACCCCGCTAAATTCGGAGCCGCCATTCCATAAAAAACTCTACATTTTCAATATATTGTTTAATAGTGCCGCCACCCTTCAAAGCGTGTGCGAAACTTCAGTTAAATGTCTCGGGACCCAACCCGTTTCGGCAAGGAGATCTCCATGAGAAAGGCCGGGAGTCGTGCTGTTGGTCTGTTGGCGATGGCGGCGATGTGGTGGATCGGGTCCGCCGTTCTTGCCGCCCCCATTATGGTCGAAAAAAACCTCTTCGCCGAGGATCGAAAGCCTCCATCCGAACAAGCCAATCCCTCGCATCAAAGCAACCAGCCGGGAATCCAACCCAAGGCGATCCAACTGGATGGAGTCTTCATTCACGGAGATACCAAGAAGGCACTCGTTCGATTAAAAGAACCCCCCCGCGGCAGAGACAAGGCGGGAAAGGCTCAATCTCCCTTTGTGGTGGTTCGGGAAGGGGAGAAACTGGCGGACTACCAGGTGATTCGCGTCGAACCCCGAAGTATTTCCCTGGAAAAGGACGGGCAGACCATCGTTGTGGGCTTATTTGCCGATGGGAAAGTGGTTCCTCCGCCGCCACCGGTCTCTTCAACTCCAGGGAATTCACCTCCCGGCGAGCCTGACGTTAAAAGGCAAAGACCGCCAGGGCCGGCCCATGGAGCCGATCAACCGGAAGTCACCGCTCCCCCCCGCCTTCACCATCGCGGGAGGGACGGTGCCGTGATGACTCCTCCACCCGGTGCGGATCGGCACACGGATGCCGGCTTCGATGAGACCTTTCAGGAGGAAACGGAGGAAGATATGGAAGAGGATGAAAGCTGAAGGCGCGGTCGTCCTTGGATCCTGCGGACAGGCGGCTTGCGTTCCGGGGAGGATCATGCCCCGGATACATCGGGTTCGAGGGAGTCCTTCTCCCTGGTCAATAGGGGGCTGGAGCGGTGGTGCTCTGGGATGAGGGCACCATCGAGACCCCGGGCCGGCACGAAGATCGAATCCTTAAAAGCCCCTCCCCATCGGGGCACCCCTTGGGGGTCAATCTCCATTGTTTCAGAGGATTTTCACCGCTTCCTTCACGATGGTATCGGCAATGGCCAGGGAAGAAGTGGCAGCGGGGGAGGGGGCGTTGAGCACGTGGATCATGCGATGTGCCTTGAGGAGGACAAAGTCGTCCAGGAGCGCCCCGTCCGGTCCCAATGCCTGGGCTCTAACCCCTGCCCCTCCGGGCACCAGGTCCTCTTCCCGGATTTCCGGGACCAGGTTCCGTAGGGCCTTGGCAAAGAGGTCCCTGGAATGGGACCGGAGGATTTCATGCAAGCCGGCTCGCCAATAGCGGGCGGCCATTCTCCAGAATCCCCTGTATTTCAACGTTTCCCAGAGGTCGGACCAGACGACCTGGTTCTTGCGGTAGCCTTCACGGGCAAGGGCGAGGACCGCATTAGGGCCTGCTTCCACTGTCCCGTCCAGCATTCGGGTGAGGTGGACTCCTAAAAATGGAAAACGGGGGTCCGGAACCGGGTAGATCAGGTTTCGGACCATGTGGCTTCGGTCAGGTCGAATTTGATGGTATTCCCCCCGAAAGGGTACGATCCGGCAGGGGGGAACCAGGCTGGCCATTTGTGCGACGCGGTCGGAATGGAGACCCGCACAATTGACCAGGGAACGGGTTGAAATCGTGCCGCTGCAGGTCTCGAGATGGATGAGGGAGGCGTCCCGACGGACGGCATCGACTCGATGGCCCAGGAAGAGAGAACCCCCGAGGGCAACGAACTCTCGGACGTAGACTTCGGTCACTTTCCCAAAATCGATGATGCCCGTGGAAGGAACGTGCATGCCCAACAGGCCTCGGGCATGGGGTTCGATTTCCCGGATTTGCTCGGGGCCAAGGATTCGAAGATCGGGCACCCCATTGGCCTCACCCCGCGCGTGCAGTTCACGAAGCCGCGGGATTTCCTCCTTTCTCACCGCAAGGACGACCTTCCCGCATAACTCAAAGGGAATGTCCTTCTCGCGGCAAAATTTCACCAGCTGCCGGGCGCCATCCACGCACAGTTTCGCTTTCAAGGAGCCGGGGCGGTAGTAGAGGCCCGAATGGATCACTCCGCTGTTGTGTCCCGTCTGGTGCCGTCCGGGTCCGTCCTCTTTTTCCACCACGGCCACCCGCAAGCCGGGATTGGCCCGAACCATTTTCATGGCCGAGGCCGTGCCGACAATCCCGGCACCCACGAAGATCATGTCATAAGGCTTGGTCATGTTCTGTCTCCACGAATCCGGTCAGGTAGAGGCCGTCGTCCGGCACGATCAACCTCGATCCCCTGCCGGTCTAGGAAAAAGAGAAGGGTGACGGAGTGCGGCAACCAGAGTCTCCCCCCTCCTTCCCGCCCAATGGGGTCAAAACAAAGAAGGGAAACGATGCGCCGAACCCGCCGATTTTCCGTCAGCCTCGCACCGGCGGGTTGAAGTACCCAAGCCGAACCCCAGGATAACTGGACCTAAGCTGATCGATGAGGCGCCTCATCCCCATGCCTCGATTGCTCTCCGGAACCCCGAGGCTTCGCTCATACCACTCCGGATCGATATTGAGGTTGCGCATCTGGATAAGATCGATTTGAGTTTCCTCCAGGAAGCGACACAAAGCGTTCCATTCCTCCGGTGAGTCGGTGAAGCCCGGATGCACGAAGTAGTTGAGGGAAGCAAAACCTCCGTGGCGCTTTACATTCTTGAGGGATTGAACCAGGTTTTCAAACGAATAGCCCCGAGGTCGGAAGTAGGAGTGGTAGTATTCGGGGCGACAGCTGTTCATGCTGACGCGGATGCTGTCCAGGCCTTCTCCACAGAGTCGTTCCACCTGGTCCGGCAGGCTTCCGTTGGTGTTGAGATGGATGGTTCCCCGTTGGGTGGTGCGTCGCATTCGTTTCACGGCTTGTTCGAGTGTTTCCCCCTGGAGTAGGGGTTCCCCCTCGCAGCCCTGTCCAAAGGACACGACGGCCCTTTCCGCCTGTTGCAGGTGGGGAACGGCGACATCTGCAATCTCTTCGGAGGTGGGAACGAAACGGATGCGGTCCTGGGTGGCCTTGAGGTCTTTCCGGTGCTGGAGGCTGATGCAGCCGAGGCAGCGAGCGTTGCAGACCGGAGAGGTGGGAAGAGGAGCTTCCCAACGGGCCAGGAAGAGATTTCTCGCGGCGGGGCACCCGTAGGTGAGAGCGCACTTGCCGAGATGCTGCACGAGGCGGTTTTTTCTCTCTTGTTCCATGCGCCGCCGAGCGTTTCGACGGATCAGGTCGGGGTTGAAGTGACGAAAGTCCTGGCGTTCATCGAAATCGATGCGAAGGGCTGCGGCCACGAATCCGCCCTTCATCCAGCCCACCGCCGAATAGGCGAAAAGAGGGAGCAGGGGAGCGCCGGGAAGGGTCCGGTAGGCAGCCAGGAGGAGTTGGGTGTGGGCCGGGGCGACGAAAGCCGCCACTGCTTGAACAGGTTTCCTGTCGTCAAGGGGATTATGGGAAAGGGTCGCGAAGCTTCTCTTTCGAGGATGGTATCCCACGGGGAAGCGCTGAGGCAGGAGAAACAGCTCGCTGCCTTCCGGCAAAGGAATCCAGTCTCCCGCCTCGAGTCTCCGGAAGCCCCCGCCGCCTCTGCCCACCATCTCGAGTTCCGACCAATCATAGATCTTGCCTTCCGGATCCGCGAATACCAGCGAGGGTCTTTCAGTCATGCTCGTTCGATTCAAGAAGGTCCCGAAAGCCCACAAAGCGGCATTGTGCCTGTCGGTCCAGGAGCAGAATGAGTTGAGCCAGGAATTCAAAGGCGAAAAGGTTCATGCGGTGGTGATGGATGGTAATCCCTAAGATCTCTTTCTTGCTCAGAAGAGAGCTGATCTCGCCCAGCAGGCTGCGGAAGTCGGAGGCCGGGTCCTTGGACTCCCTCTCATGGAGGTCCAACAGGGTTCGCAGATTTCTAAGACCGGAAACGGATTTTGTGCTCCGGGGAAAGCCTGTTCCCATGGAAACGCCCTTGAAACCAAGCTGTTCGAGCACTCGCAGGGTGGCGGACGAAAGACGGCTCCAGGGGGGTGTGAAGACGTCGGTCATGCAGGTTCGGAAGCATTCCTTCATCTTCCGCCTTCCCTGCCAAATATCCCGCCACTGCTTTTCAAAGGGGCGATGTTCTCCGAACTCGGACTTTTCTCCCGTCTTCTGCCAGTTCACGTGCCGCCACCCATGCTGGTGCCAACTCCAGAGAGGTTCCTCCAGCGGGGCTGCCTCGAAAAGGTGCTTCTTCCGGGCGTCACTGAGCCATGCAGGCACAACGGCCATAGCCAGAGGCACTTGATGTCCGCGAAATAATTTGCAGAGAGCATCGAAGGCACGACCACCGGCTCCCACGTCGTCGGCGCGGAAAAAGACCGTTGGGCGGTGAGAAACGGAGCTTTTTCCGATTGCTTTGGTCAGGAGATCCTCCCAGTGATCCGGCCTCTCCTGCCACAGGGCCGAGAGCTGACGAGGACGCACACGGGCCAACGCCCCACGTGTGTCCGGGTTGAGGGCGGAAGCATCTCGATAAATATGCGACTCCTTTCCACTCCAGACAACCTTGTCCACGTCCACGCCAACTACAAACGGAAATCTTTTTGACACCCGAGGTTCATATTGTTTACAGAAGGGAAGGGACTAGCCGATCCGGAAGACATCCCCTCACTGTGAGGCGGCTCTTAGACTATCGAACCCACCCCTTTTCGTCAAGCCCGGACCTGGGAACTGCGCTTGTGCCGTGGGGAGGTCGTCCGGAAGAGGCCCCCGCTCCGGCTGTCGAGTCCTTTTCCGGTCGGAGCTGATTTTTTTCCTGTTCCCATCCCTTCGCAAACCCGTTTCCGTGAATCCTATCTCCTTGACTCGAACGGGGATCCGTGATTTAAGAAGGCCGTGACGTTCAGGTGCTCCGTTTGGGGCATAACAGGGAACCCCGTGAAAGTCGGGGACGGACCCGCCGCTGTGATCCTGCTCTTTTCCTCAGGGGAAAAGGGAACCCTTCGGCCGAAGTTGGCCACTGTTTCGTTTAAACGGAATGGGAAGGCCGCCGGGAGGGCAGGAGAGTCAGAAGACCTACCTGAACATACAGGTCGCTTTCGTGGAGTGGAGTGAGGCCTGGAGGTTCGGAGGATAAAAGAGGGAATCCCGGATCAGACGTGTTCTGGTCCGGTTTTTTTTTGCCCTCACAGTATGGCGCCACATCCATCCGCGGGTTCGGACCTTCCCGCTCCCCTCCACCTGATCAAACCGTCTCGAGGAGGATGTGTCATGCGAAAAAGGATGCTGGTACTACCGGGGATGTTCTTGTGGATGGCTCTGGTGGGAATTCCTTCGATCTCGCCCGCCCAGGAGGTGAAAACCGAGGAGACCCAACCCACCGGCACACGGAGTGCGGAGGTAGAGACCATCGAGCCCATGGTGGTGACGGCCACCAGGGTCGAGGAGCCCGTTTCTCAAACGACCAAGAGCATCAGTGTGGTCACAACCGAGGAACGGAATCAGGAGCAACAGTACTATCTTCCCGAACTCCTGGACCAGGAGCCGGGAGTGTTCACCTATCGAACCGGGGGGCCCGGCCGGTTCTCCACCGTCGGCATCCGGGGGGCCGGTCCCCAGCACACCCAGTTCCAGTATAACGGCTTTCCCCTGAGGGACGCGGCGGATACTCAGAGCACCCTTCAATACTTCATTGAGGATCTTTACAGCGGAAGCAATCTCAAACAAGTCGAGGTCCTCAAGGGGACCCAAAGTACCCTTTACGGTTCCCAGGCCATGGGAGGCGTCGTCAACATCGTGCCCGAGAAGTGGAAGAAAGGTTTCGGGTTCGAGTGGCGCAATGAAATGGGAGCCTACAACACCTTTATGGAGAACGGCCGCATGTTTTACGGACAGGACCGTTTTTACCTGGACTTCAATCCGCTCCTTGTGCACTCGGATGGAACCAGGAACGGCGGTTCCGACGACTATTTCTACGACAACATGGGGTATACCGCCGGGGGTGGGGTCAAGCTCGGACCAGGCATGGCCCTCGAATTCAGCTCCATTCTCTACGATTCGGACCTGGCCCTGGACAAGGTGAGCCCCGGCCTGGACGTCAAAGGCAACCTGGTGCGGAACCTTGCCGACCCGGACAAACACCGAGAAGGGCTTCTGCAGCAACACGGCATGAGTTTCACCCATGAAGTCACCCCCCTGTGGGACTACAAATTGAAGGGGGCTTACACCGGCACGGAACGCCATTACTTCTGGTCGACTGCCCAAGGGGACCGCTCCAATTACGACGGAAGCACCTACTACCTGGAGATGCAAAACAACATCCATCCGACCACGTGGCTTACCCTGGTGGTGGGGGCAGACATGGAGCAATCCAACTACGACGGTCGCGAGCCCCGGGACCCATCTTCAGGAAACTACACCCCTGTTGAATTCGAGCAGGACTGGCTTGCGTGGGATTTGTTCGGGGAAGCCAACTTCAAGTTCCTGGACGATTCCCTCCTCTTTTCCGCGGGCGGGCGTTACAACCACCACGAAGAATTCGATTCCAAGGTGGTGGGCGAGTTCTCCGCCGCCTACATTTTCAAGCCGTGGGGTACCAAAATCCACGGGCATGTGGGCACGGGCTATCGGACCCCATCTCTGTATGAGATCTATGGGGGGTACCTGTTCATGGGCCATCTGATCACCATCGGGAACCCGGATCTGGAACCCGAGGAGAGCACCGGCTATGAAGTGGGGATCGAGCAGTCCCTGTGCAAAGATAAGCTCTCCGCGGGATTCACCTGGTTCCATACCGATTTCGACGATCTCATCATCTATGATGGATTCCAAAACAAGTACATGAACGCCGGCGAGGCAAAAACGGAGGGCATCGAAACCTATTTGAAATATGCGCCCTTCAAGTGGCTGCAGCTGCGCGCAGCCTATACCTATGCAGATTCCGCGTACAAGGAAAAGGGTTCGGGGCGGTGGCAACAGCGAGAGTATTTCCCGCCGCATAAAGTGGACCTCTCTGCCGCCATCAAGCCGCTGGAAGGGCTCACGGCGGCGCTTCGGGCAAACTGGCTGGATACCAAGGTCGTGCCCCTCTACGATCCCGCCTGGAACCAGGTGCGGTGGCATGAACCCGGCCGATGGACCGTGGATGCCGCGCTGACCTACAAATTCCCCAAAGGATGGGAGGTATGGGTGAGGGCCGAGAACCTCCTGGACACCGATTACACGGAGGGTAGCTACTCGATGCCGGGCCAGTGGTTCTATGGAGGGTTCAAGTACACTTTCTAGGATTGCAGCGACTCATGTCTCCTGGGATCGCCGCACAAGTTGTCCTTCAGAGGCGAAAGGTGAGGGAGGATCGTCCCGATCCCCCCTCACCGGGCCTCTTTCCTCAGGGGGAAGGTCCAGGTTGCACGCTCTGCCTCCATGAATCGGTCCGTTACCGTGTAGGCAACGGCAACCATTTACAGCGGATCTTCCCACACCAGGAAGGAGCATGATGAAGATTCTTTTCGTCCATACTCACATGTTCTATCACCACACGTGGATGAAGGTGGTCCGCCGACTGGAACAGGATGGAGTGGATCTCGATATTCTGCCCCAGCACAGGACGTCCGACATCCTCCAGGTACTTGCCGAGGGACGGGTGGACTTGTTCATCGGGGACTTGACCCAAAGCCTTCCCGGCCATACCGACATCATCGAAGCCGCCATGCAGGCGAAGAACCGCATCGGCCTGAGTCTCGAGATGCCTCCGGATTTCTCCTCCCTCGACCAGGACGCTGTTCGCCTCTTCAAGGACTACCTGGGCGCGGTATCCGAGGACAATTTCTACAACGGGATCAAGTACGCCGCCTCTCGAGTCGGAGCGAACCTGTCCTGGGACATGTTCCGGCCGGTGAGAACCCACGGCATCTATCACCCCGACGCGCCCGGAGTCTTCGAGAGCACCGATTCGTACCTCAACTGGTTCGAGAAGTACCGATCCGCTTCTCTCGATGGAAATCTCGTCGGGGTTCTCTGCCACCATTCCCAGCTGGTGGAAGAGAATGTCGCCGACATTGACGGCATTATCCGTGCCATCGAGGCCCATGGGTTGGTTCCCCTTTGCGTGTACTGCGAAGGAATGCCGGACCGATCCCTGCCACGGGAGCAACGATATCCGTGGTTGTCCTACTATACCGAAAGCGAACGTCGTCCCGAGGTGCTGCTCCATTTCCTCTCCGGCCGCCTCTTGTCCCACCTGGAGGACTCCGAGCTCTTGAGCGAGCTCGGTGTACCCGTCTTTCAGCTCATCCGAAATCACACGCAGACGGTGGAAGAATGGATGAAAGATCCTATGGGGCTTTCCGGCCACAGCCTGGTGTATTCCATTGCTCAGCCGGAAATGGCCGGTGTCATCGAGCCTACCCTCGCGGCTGTGTCCATCGAGAATCCGGGCACTTTAGACCCGGCTTCTTCTCGAAGGTTCGCCCCCGTTCACGAAAGGATGGCTTTGATCTGCCGCCGCCTCCGACGCTTTCTTCGATTGCGGCGCCTGCCCAATTCGGAAAAGCGCATCACCTTTGTTCTTCACAATAACCCCTGCAAAGGGGTCGAGGCCACCATCGGCATGGCCGAGGGGTTGGATGCGTTCGAGAGCCTGGCCCGGGTCTTGCGGGCCATGAAGGACGCCGGTTACCACGTGGGAAAGGCACCCGAAAGCGGTCGGGAGATCCTCGAAAGGATCCATGGGCGCAAGGCCTTTTCGGAATTTCGCTGGACGACCGTCGAGGAGATCCTCAAGAAGGGCGGAGTCCTCCATCGCATGGGCCGCGAGGAATATGAAGCCTACTTCCGCGAGCTTCCGGGTCCTGTCCGGGACAAGGTCCTGGCGGATTGGGACGGGTTTCCGGGCCAGGGCATGGCGTTCGAGGACAAGGGGGAAGGCTTTCTTATCATCACCGGCATCCAACTTGGCAATATCAAGATCATGGTTCAGCCCAAACGAGGCTGCTACGGTCCCAAATGCAACGGTGAGGTGTGCCGGATCCTGCACGATCCCGAGTTGTCACCCCCCCATCACTGGCTGGCGACCTACAAATACATTCGCGACACCTCGGACGCCGTGGTCCATTTCGGGACCGAAGGCTCCCTCGAGTTCCTTCCCGGCAAGAGGTCAGCCTTGTCCGACCGGTGCTTCCCCGAAGTCTCCCTGGACGATTTGCCCAATGTCTATGTGTACGTCATGAACGCACCGGGAGACGGGGTGGTGGCAAAACGGCGTGGCAGGGCGGTCCTTGTCGATCATCTCACCCCTGTCTACAGGCCCGCGGAGCTGGATGAGGAAACTTGTCGGCTCGAGGCCCTGCTCGATCAGTACTTGAAAGCGGTCGAGATGGGGGAGACGGCGCGTGAGGAGGTCCTTGCAGAGGAATGGGTGCCCCTCATGAAGCGTTTGAGATTTCTCGAAGAGGGCCACCCTGTCGAAAACCGGAGGGAACAGGCCCGATCGGCGTATCGTCGGATCGAATTGAGCCGTCGGGTCCTGGCACCCGAAGGGATGCATGTTCTTGGGGTTCCCCCCGATGGGGCCGGCACGGCCAGGATGCTGGCAACGATCCTGCGTCATCCTTCCCCGGAGCTGCCCAACCTGTCGAAGATCAAGAGCGATGGCGGTTTGGAGGGTTTCCAAACCTTTGAAGACGACGCCCGCATGATCGAATCCATCCTTCAAAACAGCCCGCCCGCTGGCCTCACCCGGGAGGTGTTCGAAGGTGAACATTTCCAAGACCTGAGGACCTGGTGCCTCGATGTCGGCGACCGCATCCAGCGGAGCCGACGCGAGATTCCGCAGCTGCTCAAGGCATTGGACGGCGGCTTTATCGAACCGGGATTGAGTGGTTCGGTCCTTCACGGCAAAACGGACGCCTTACCCACAGGGCGCAATTTCTTTACCACGGATGTCACCGTTCTCCCTACCAGGGCCGCCTGGGAAATCGGAAAGAAGCTTGCCGACCGTCTGCTTATCAAGTTTCTCAAGGAAGAAAATCGTTTTCCTGAAAATGTCGGGCTGAGCCTTTGGAGTTCCGATGCCTTCAAATCCGACGGAGAGGGGGTATCCCAGATTCTCTATCTCCTCGGGGTCCGCCCTCGGTGGAACGCTCAAGGCCGTGTATCGTCCGTCGAGGCCATTCCCCTCGAAGAACTGTCGCTGGACCCGGGGAAAGGACGGCTCGTACCCAGGCCGAGAGTGGACGTCACGGTACAGACCAGTGGAATCCTGAGAGACATGGTGCCCAACTTCTGCGAGCTCATCGACGAGGCGGTCCTACTGGTGGGGGGACTCGAGGAACCCGACCAGTGGAATTTCGTGCGGAGGCACACGCGATTGCACATGGAAGAACTTCGCAACCGGGGGCTGGAGAGCTCCCTTTCCGAGGAACAACGAAGAAGGCTGGCGAGCTTTCGAGTGTTCTCCTCGGCCCCCGGGACCTATGGCCTGGGAGTAGGCCTGGCCCTGGATGCTTCCGCCTGGGAGGGAGATGCGGATCTGGCCGAGGCCTATGTGAATTGGGGTGGCTATGCGTATGGTTCTCCGAAGAAAGCTGCCGGCCTCCAGTCTTTCGGACTCGAGGCCCATCAGCTCCTCGCCCGCCAGTTGTCGTCCGTGGACCTGACCTACATGAAACAAAGCTCCGCGGAATACGACATTCTCGACTGCGGCAGCTACGCCGTGTTCCAGGGGGGAATGGCTGCGGCGGCACGAAACCTTTCCCACAAAGTCCCCAGACTCTACTGGGGAGACACCAATTCTCCCGTCGATGTGGATGTTCGGGGAGTCAAAGAGGAAATCGGACGATCCGCCCGCACCCGTCTTCTCAACCGGCGATGGATCGAGCACATGAAGGAGCATGGCCAGCAGGGGGCGCGGGATGTGTCCGGCCGGGTGAATAACCTGTTCAAATGGAGCGCCACCAGCCGGCAGGTGGACCGATGGATTTTCGATTCAGTGGTCGAGACCTACCTGCTTGATCCCGAAAATTTGGAGTGGTTGCGCCAGGCCAATCCCTATGCCCTCGAGGAAATCGCCCGAAGGCTCCTCGAGGCCCATTCACGAGGCTTGTGGAATGCCGATCCCGAACTCCTCGCCGCCGTGCAGTCGGCCGCTCTCCTCGTGGAAGGGGACATGGAGGAAATCATGGGAGATGTGGACGGTGAGTTTCAAGGGGGAAAGGTGGAAATCTTGACCTCCAAAGACGTGGAGCGTTGGAATCCCAGGTGGCGCCTAGGGCAATGATAGCCTCCCGGGATCATTTCGGACGGTATTCAGCCTTCCTCGCACATCGGTTTTTCCGCCGTACTATCGGATCGGGGGCTTTTTCTCGGTCACGATACTGAAGGCCTGGCATCCGGAGACTCGCACCGCGTCCACTACCCGGACAAGGAGCCCGACGGGAACTTCCTGGTCTGCCTTGATCTTGACGGAAGCCTCCCGGGATTCGTCCATTTTTCGGCGAAGAAGGGGGGGAATCTCCTCCATGGCCACGGATTCATGGCCGACGTAGGTTTCCCCT
>JAGPLX010000053.1 GCA_018053185.1 Syntrophobacteraceae bacterium | reverse complement strand
ACAAAATCCTGGGGGTTTCCGTTCGGGCCAGTCAGGAGGAGATCAGGAAGGCCTTTCGGTTGCTGGCCTTCCGCTGGCATCCGGACCACAATCCCCAGGATCCCGCTGCCGCGGAGCGGTTCAGAGAAGTGCTCCAAGCCTACGAAACCCTGGTGGACCCTACCCTGCGCCGCAAATACGACAAGGTCAACGGGCACGGCCCATCCCGGGAAAAGCGCCCCCGCTCTTCCTGTTCGTTCCAGAAAGCGCCCCGTTCCACATACGAAGAAATCCTCGAGGGGCTCTTCGGTATTCACCTGGACCGCAGCTCAAGGGAATACCATGCCTATGACCTTCGATTTGACCTGCAGGTGCCTCGAAGCGCCCTCTCGATCGGCATGCACGAGCACATTGATTATTGCCGGTCCGTCTATTGTCCCCGGTGCATGGCCCATGCGCCCAGGGGACCCGACAAGACCTGTCCCGTCTGTAGCGGCAGCGGGGAAGTAGAAGAGGTCTGCTCCGTTCACATATGGATTCCTCCGGGATCCGAGGGGGGGACCCGCCTGCGCGTTGCCGGAGGAGGGGATCGGGTGCACCCAGGCAGACCCCCCGGAGACCTTGTCATCTTCCTGCACGTGGTGGATTCCTATGGCCGCTGATCCCCTGAATCAGCGGCGCACCTCGTAGAGAGCGGCGATTCCCTGTCCCGCTACATCCGGATCAACGACATCCAACCCATGATAGTGCGGAAGAACCTTGTGAAATCCATACACCAGGAAACGGGCACCGGCTTTTGCCCCGGATGCGATCATGGCACCGAAGAGGTCGTGGAGGGTGAGATAGGTATAAAAGAGATCCACGTCCTGGAGGCGGATTCCCAGGGATTGCCGGATTCGATGGTGGGTACCGGGCCGCAGGGAGTCCCCGGAAAACAGGTGAACATTCCCCGTGGGCTTCACGAGACCTCCCCGGCCCAGGACCTCCAGGAGTTCTTTCCTTCGGGGTCCGTATTCCGCCAGGATCTCGGGGTCCACCTCCACCCCGATGGATGTCCGGACGAAATAGCTCATGAGGATGTTGACCCGGCCGTCGGCACAACCGAGATCCAAAAAGATGGAAGTTGCGGGATTCACGACCCCGGATTCCCGGAGATGACAGACACAGGGGAGGAACCTGCCAAGATCCGTGGATTTGCGATACCCTTCGGTCCCTTCCTGGCCAATCATGCAGGAATCATAGAAGGCCACGATTTTCTCGAGGGTCGGTGCGATTCTGTTCATTTCCATCGTTCGGGCTCCAGGACCTTCTTCAGGGTTTCATGAAATCGGAACAGGCAATCCAGCTCGCGGCCGGTGGTTTCCTGGAGGCCCAGGAGCCTCTCATGCCCCAGGGCCTGCCGCAGGCGGGGGCACAGGTAGTTCACGCAGAGAACGTGGCGGGCCCTGAGGAGGCAGCCGCCGGAACTCAGGAAGTGGCAGCTTTCGGGCCTGGACACTTGCCGGTGCAGTCTCACTCCGAGCATGAGGTTGATGAACAGCAGTTCAGTGCTGTATCGTTTCTCGATTCCAGCTCCGCAACAGCTCCCCCCTTCTTCCTCTTCGCAGGTCCTGCAGATGAAAACCACGCCGAGCCGGTTCATGGATTGGCGGGAAGCCGAAATCTTTCCGTCGAGCTCGACAAGGAGCTGCACCAGAAGCGGGTGAGCGTGCACCATCGCCTCCGTCTTTTTGTACAACCGAACGGCTCGATCGATTCTCTCCCCAACAGAGTTCATGGATCTATTTTCTTATTCCGAGCTTTTTCATTCTGGAATCGAAAGTGGACCGATGGATCCCTGCCTCCTTGGCCGCGCGGGTGATATGCCACTTGTGTTTCTCCAGGAGATAGAGAACATAGGACCTCTCGATTTCTTCCCAGGAACACCCTTCAAACGGGGAATTTCCCGGGAGCACGCCGTCGACCGGTCCCCGGCCGGGAGACGAGACCGGGCCACCGGGAGCGGGCACCGGTCCATCGGTGGACTCCCCATCAGCCCGTTGAAACCCTCGACCTTCCCTCTTTCCCCGTTCCCGAGTGAAATGAACAGGCAGGTCTTCGATCCGGATTCGATCCCCATCGGCGATGACCAAGATGTGTTTGACGAAATTCTCCAGTTCCCGAACGTTTCCCTTCCACGGATACTCGATAAGGAATTCGATGGCCTCCCTGGTGAGTTTCTTGGGAGCGGTCCCCATTCGCCCGGCCTCTCTCAGGAGAAAATGTTCGAGCAACAGCGGGATATCTTCGACCCGCTCCCGGAGGCTCGGCAGCTGAAGCGGCAAGACATTGAGGCGGTAGAAGAGGTCCTCACGGAACTGTTTCTTCCGCATCTCCTCCCTCAGATTTTTATTGGTCGCGGAAATGATCCGGACGTCCACCCGCCTGGGGCGAGCCGTCCCCAGGGGTTTGACCTCGTTGTTCTCGACCACCCTCAGAATCCGCGCCTGCAAATGGAAGGACATGTCTCCGATCTCATCAAGAAACACGGTGCCGCCGTCGGCGGATTCAAAGAGTCCCACCTTGTCCCGTGCAGCCCCAGTGAAGGCTCCCCGTTCGTAACCGAAGAGTTCGCTTTCCAGGAGGGTATCCGGAATGGCGCTGCAGTTTTGCACCAGGAAGGGGCGATCGCTTCTCCGGCTCAACCGGTGGATTTCCCTGGCAAAAAGCTCCTTGCCCGTGCCGCTTTCCCCGGTCACCAGGACGGGGAAATCCGTTTTGGCGTATTCCATCGCGATTTTCTTGGCTTTCAGGAATGCAGGACTGCGGCCGATGAGGTTTTCCTCCACCCGGTACTGATCGAGGGCATGTCGCAGCCGCTGGTTTTCCTTCACCTGGTTCGAATAGACCAGGGAATTGCTCAAGGCGATGGAACCAACATCGACGACATTCTGCAGAAGATCGAGATATTTCTTCTTGAGGTTGAGACGTTTTCCCCCGGCGCTGGTATCGATGATTTCCACGGCGCCGTAGACCTCGCCGCTTTTGAGCACCAGGGGAAGGCACAAAATCAGCCGGCTCTTGATATCGAGCTCGTCTTCGGCTTCTTTATAATGCCGCTTGTCTAATCCGGGCTCGGCGATGGTCATTTTTCCGTTTTCAATGACCCATCCTACAACGCTCGGCCTTTCAAGGGGAATGGTGATCCCCTTGATCCGGTCGCTCTGACTCCCCAGGGCCTCGATGCACTGGTACCCGTCGGCCCTCTTCACCCAGAGGGAACCGCGTTCCACGTTCTGGAGATCCAGCAGGGACGCCAGGAATTTCCGATGGAGCTTTTCAGTGTCGAGCTCCTCGGAGAGTGCTTTGCACACCCTGAAGGAATTTCGACTCATGGTTATTTCACTCCGATTCCTTCATCTTCCTGGAAACGCCCTCGGAAGGTCCCTGCCCACGCGGTGGAGCTCCTCCCTCGAGAACCATTCCCGTCGCCGGGGATGGGGCGGCGAAAAGAGAAAATACCTTGGCGTCGAGGTGCGACCAACCCACGAAAACCATTCATGAATCCAATTGTCCGCATGGATTGAATCCTATCCTTGCTGATACCGGGGGCGTCCGTCAAGTTGAAAAAGGGAGCGGTAGTCGGTGACTCGAAAAATTCAGAAAAGAGCACCCCCATTTCAGCCCCGGGTCCCTGCGAACCAAGGCCGACTCAGGCCGAATCCCTCCGGTATCTGCGCGAATCCATTCTTGAACTAATCGTTGAGTGTGATAAATTTGACGGTAATACCATCCGGCTTTCGGGCCCTTGATCGGGGTGAAATTCAACACGGAATGTCGAGAACGGGCGGCCATGGAGTTTTCCCCTGCAATCCTGGTGGTTGATGACGATCCGGTGACTCTCCAGCTGATTGGGGAGGGTCTGCAGGAGGAGGGGCTCAACGTCGAGCCGGACTTGAGCGGGGCCGAGGCCATTGAAAAATCCGGAAAGTCCGGCTACGACATCGTCATCACGGATCTGGTCATGCCCGGGGTGGACGGCATGAAGGTCCTGGACCACTTCACAGCCGGTTTTCCCGACACCATCGTGATCCTCCTCACGGGGCACGGCACCATCGAGACCGCCGTGCAGGCAGTGAAAAGGGGGGCCTTCGATTACCTCACCAAGCCCGTCAAATTGGACGAAATCCTCCTGGTAATCCAGCGGGCCTCGGAGATGAAATCGCTGAGGACGGAGAACGTGCTTTTGCGTTCCCAGCTCCAGGACCGATACCGCTATGATCGGATCATCGGCCAGAGCGCCCCCATGCAGGCCCTCTACCGGACCATCCAGCGGGTGGCCAAAGCGGACTCGACAGTGCTCCTCATGGGGGAAAGCGGAACGGGCAAGGAACTGATCGCCAACGCCATCCATTTCAACAGTGATCGGAGGGACAAGCCGCTGGTGCCGATCAATTGCGGCGCCATTCCCGAGGAACTTCTCGAGAGCGAGCTCTTCGGCCACGAGAAGGGGGCTTTCACCGGGGCCATCAAGGAGAGAAAAGGGCGGTTCGAGCTGGCCCACCAGGGAACGGTCTTCCTGGATGAGATCGGGGAGATGAGCCAGAAGCTCCAGGTGAAACTGCTGCGGTTTCTCCAGGAAAAAAAATTCGAGAGGATCGGCGGAACCCGCACCATCCAGGTGGATGTGGGGATTATTGCGGCCACCAACAAAGACCTCGAGAAAGCGGTTGCTGCCGGTGAATTCCGGGAAGATCTTTACTACCGGCTGAACGTGATCCCCATTCGAGTTCCTCCATTGAGAGAACGGGATGGAGACGTGCCCCTCCTGGTTCGCCATTTCCTCAAGCGGCATTGCGAGGAGAAGGAAATCCCCATGAAAAGGTTTTCCAGGGCAACCGCCATCGCCCTGGATCAGTACACCTGGCCGGGCAACGTGCGGGAATTGGAGAATCTCATCGAGAGGCTGGTCATCCTGACGGACTCGGATGAAATCGGGATCGAGGACCTGCCCCCCCGTTTTCGGCAGCAGCAGTACCGTAAGCCGCCCTCCCGCCCCTTCCTCGAACTCACGGAAGAAGGAATCGACCTCAAGAAAACACTGGACGAACTCGAGGACCGCCTCATCCTCGATGCTCTGAAAATGGCAGGGGGTGTCAAGAACAAAGCCGCCCAGCTGCTGGGGCTCAACCGGACTACTCTCATTGAAAAGATGAAAAAGAAACGGATCCACCACCTTGCATGAAACCTTCGGTTTCCTCCTTATCCGGTGAAGAGGTCTCCGTACGAGCCGCATGTTTCAGGCGTGAGCGAAGGATACACATACACGGTGTCGTGGTGAGGTCAAATCAGCTTGGAAGAACAGGAATTTGCATGCCGGGGGCCTCAATCCCAGTTTCCCCGATCCGCCGCGGACGGGTTTCGATCTCGGGGTGAGAGCTAGAGCAAACCCTTGTTTTCAAGGATGGTCCTCACGGTGTTTTCAATCCCGGTTTTCCGAAGGTACAGAGTTGTGGTTCGGCTCATGACATGCCCCATCAGGTCCTGGACGGCGGTGAGGGGCACACCGGCCTGAAGCATTTCAATGGCGCGGGTGTGCCTGAGAATCTGAGGATGGGAAAGGTCCCGCGGTATCTCGGCTTCCTCCGCCCTGTGATAGAATTCCCTCCGAAAATTGCCCTGGTCCAATGCAAACACCTTTCCCCTCATGTCGGGAAATTCCGTCCGATAGTCCGTGATCTGCGCGATGACCATGAGCGGAACCGGGATGGTCCGCCCTGTGCCTCGAGCGGTCCTGGATCCCGATGGCAAAATCCGCACTTCGTTTCGGTCAAAGTCAATGTCGGTGAGATCGTTCAGGCGGAACACTTCCCCAATTCTTGCTCCCGTATAGCGCAGGAGCAGGTAGGAGAGCCAGTATCGACCGCGTACCCTGCGGGTGAAGTTGCTGGGAGCCTTTAGATACCACAGCTCGAAGACTTTCGAAAGCCGTTGGACCTGATGTTGGTTGAGGTTCTCGACTCGCATGGAGGAGCGAGAGGCGGAATCGTTTCGTGTTTTTGATGATCGGTGCATGTCCCATGGCCTCCCTGGGATGGTTCGGTGCGTCGGACTCCAACCCGTTTCACCGTACCATAACATCCTATTTACACGAAATACAATCGATACGTGTATTGACACCGGTTTCAGCAAACCTTACCTTTACGCCGAAAAACACATCCCTTCAATGGATGCAACGAGCACACTCAACAGTACAAATTTTTAAAAGGAGGTTACTTATGGCGATCGTTCGTTATCCGGATTTTTGGAGCGGCATGAATCCCTTTCGGGAGCTCGAGCGCATGCGTAGAGAAATGGACCGCCTTTTTTCCGAAGCCATGGATAGGGGCACCTACCTTCCGTCGTCGGGTGTCTTTCCGGCCCTCAATGTATCCCAGGATGGAGATCGGTTTTACGTCCAGGCCGAACTTCCCGGAATCAATCCCTCGGATATCGAAATTTCCGTGGAGGGAAACACTCTGACATTGCGCGGAGAACGTAAACCCGAAGTCGTAGAAGGCGTCAGTTACCATCGTCGGGAACGACCCACGGGGAGGTTTCACAGGGCTCTCACCCTTCCCCAGGAGATCGATGCGGATAAAGTCGAGGCCATCTTCAAGAACGGTGTCCTGACACTGGTGCTGCCCAAGGCGGAACATGCCAAACCGAAGAAGATCGCGGTGAAAGCGAGCTAAACGGTGGCAAAATTTCCCGAGGGAAGAATCACCCCAAGAGTTGGAGGTAGCGTTATGGATGAGAAGCAGTTGCAGGTACAGGAGAAGCAGGAGCTTCAAACCAAGTCGGAAAGCACGAGAAATGTGCCTATCTACATCCCGCCGGTGGACATTTTCGAGTCCGCAACGGAATTGGTTTTGCTGGCGGATATGCCGGGCGTGGCCATTGAGAACGTAGACATTGACCTGGACAACGACCAACTGACCATTCGAGGTTCCGTCGCGGCGGAGGATGAGAAGGGAACAGTCCTGCTGAGAGAATACTCAGTAGGGGACTACTACCGGCAGTTCACACTCTCCAACGTCATTGATCGGAACAAGATCGAGGCGTCGATGAAGGATGGGGTTTTGAAAGTGGTGTTGCCGAAGGCCGAGGCGGCCAAGCCGCGAAAGATCACCGTCAAATCCACTTGAGTTCGGTAAAACGAGTGGGGTAGACTCCGATTAGTGGAAAGCTTGTTTCCCCGGAGGAGGGATGTTGCGGGCAAGCTGAGGGCTTGCCCGTCGGCTTTTCCTGGGAAAGATCTCTTTCCTCGATGCCCTTCATTGACCAGGAAGCTGTCGTTTGGACAACCCTTTGGCTGCTGTGGAGGGCTTTCCATCTCGGGATTCACAACCGGACTGGCATTTCGCGGTGATGAGGGGGGGAGCGCTCCGAGCGCCCAGCCTTGAGTGAAACCTAATCTGAGCGATTGTGCATGCGGTTAAGCGCCATTCCGACGGAAGTCGGAATCTGGGAGGTTTTCTATAGCCCTCTGGATGCCGGCTTTCGCCGGCACGATGAGCGCAACCCCAGAGAGGGAATTGCTTGGTTGAGGTGAAAGATTCGGCAGGAGGAAACCAATTGGGGATGGAGCCGCCGTTCGCATCCGAGCCACCCGAGAGGGACCGCAGGAAGAAGATCTGGAGACAATTTCTCCGAGAGGTTTCTTCTCTGGGTAGGGAGAGACTCCGCAAGAGCTGGCAGGTTGTGGGGGAAGTCTTTCGAGGCATGACCGTCCACGAGCTCGAGATGGAACTGAGGAAGGAGAGGGGGGCCTTCGATCAACTCTTCCTGCTCATTGTCTTCGGGGATCTCATCGGGCTTCCCATGTTCCCTCCGTATTACACCATGCGGCTTCTTCCCTATATCCTTCCCAGGATTAAGATCTGGCGAAGGAGCGTCTTGAGGGAAAAAGACCTTTCGGAAAGGATGGCCCTGGACATGTGACGTTCCCGGCGTCTCAACCCGGGATGTGATAGGTCGGCACATGTTCTCCGAGCTGAACCGCCCCGTCCGGGAAGATCACAGGTTTCCCCCGGCCGGTGGAAAACAAGGGTTTTCTTGGGAAAGCGAAAGGCGGGGTCTCTCTCCCATGCCGGGGCGGCCCTGGTAGGGAATCACCCGATTTCTTCGTGTCCGTTTATGAAAGTCCTAACCACCAGTTTCTCGGACGGAAGAGCGGCCTTGGATCCTACGCCTCAGGGATCGCACTCTTTCGGCGATGTCCGGGGCCTGGGTGATGGCGGTGACCATGGCCACCCGACGGGCACCCGCCGCCAGTACCTCGTCGATGTTGGATTCGTTGATCCCTCCCATGACCGTAAACGGTATCTCGACCTTTGGGCTGATTTCCGTGATGGCCCGAGGACCAAGAAACTTCTCGACCCCCTCCTTGGTTCGGGTGGGGAAGATAGGGCCGATGTTGACGTAATCCGCCCCCTTTCTTTGGGCCTCCAATGCCTCCTCGAGGGAATGGGTCGAAGCCCCGAGGAGTAATTCCGGAGCCAGCCGCCTGGCCGCATCGAGGGGCAGATCTTCGAGGCCGAGATGCACGCCGTCGGCATCCACGGCCAGGGCAATATCCAGGCGATCGTCGATTATGAGAAGCACTCCCGCTGCCGCCGTCTTTTCCCGGAAAACAAGGGCCAGACGGTAGAGCTCCCTCGTCGAGAGTTCCTTTTCCCGAAGCTGTATGATTTTGGCTCCCCCTCGGATGACCGCATCTAGGACCTCGAGATTGGATCGCCCGGCCGAAAGGCGCTCACAAGTCACGGGATAGACATCCACCTCTTCGAAGAGGGCTCTTCTCTCTTCCAGGTTCATCTATCCACCTCCCACCAGCCGAATGATTTCAATGGAATCTCCTGCCCGAACCGGCTCCGATCCCATGGCATCTCGTGAAATAATATTGAGATTTCGTTCAACCACCACCGCCCTGGGATCGATTCCCAGAAGATGGAGGAGCTCCATGACAGTGGTCGGTCCATCCAGTTGTTTCCGCTCCCCGTTTACCGTAATCTCCATGACATTCTCCGAAAAAGCCGGTTTCTCGCAAGATTTCCGCGTTTCAGTGGAGAAACGCCGCATCCCAATCCTTCCAGACCGGTTCGTAACCGGCGCTCTGGATAACCTTGGCCACCACCTCGGGAGGGCGTTCGTCAGAGATCCTAAACTGAGCTTCGGCATCTGTAGGACGGCTGTATCCTCCGGGTTCCGTGTGAGAGCCGGCGCTCATGCTGGTGATCCCCAGGGGGATCAGGTGATCCCGAAAGGAGGGAGGTTCCCGGGTGGAGAGAACGAGCCCCGCATCGGGCAAGAAGAGCCGAAGGGCCACGAGCAGTTGCACAAAGTGGTGGTCCGACACGGGATGAGGGGGTTGAAATTCTCCAGCCGCCGGTCTCAGTCGCGGAAAGGAGATGTTGACCTGGGATCGCCAGAAGTTGCGGAACAGGTAACGGGAGTGTAAGGCCAGGTAGAACCCCTCGACCCGCCAGTCCCGAAGTCCGAGGAGAGCACCGAGGCCCACCCGTCGGAATCCGGCTCGAGCTCCTCTCTCCGGGGTTTCCAGGCGCCAGTGGAAGTTCCTCTTCTTCCCGCGGGGGTGAAAGTCCTTGTAGCGCGATTCGTCGTAGGTTTCCTGGAATACCACGAGCCCGTCCACACCGGCTTCGATGAGTGCCTCATACGCGTCGACGCTCATAGGATGCAGTTCGATGGAGACGGAGGAAAACCAGGGGCGAAGTTTTTCCAGCACCCCCTGCAAATACTCGACAGTGATGAGGTGCGGAGCTTCGCCGGCTACAAGGAGCAGGTGGCGGAAGCCGAGGTCGCGGATGGCCTTGCCTTCCGCTTCCGCCTCTTCGACGGAAAGGGTCCTGCGCTCGACGGGGTTGTGTCGGTTGAATCCGCAGTAGACGCAGGCGTTGACACACACGTTGGAGAGGTACAAAGGGGCAAACATCTGGATGGTTCGGCCGAATCGTTGCAGGGTGATCGCATGGGCCCTGCGGGCCATCTCTTCGAGGTACGGCTCCGCCGCCGGAGAAAGCAGACTCATCATCCCGTCAAGATCCAGGGAGCGGGCGCTCAGTGCCCTTTCCACGTCCGATGCACAGCGCCCATGGATCTCTGAGGCGATTTCCTCCCACGGGTATCGTTTCATCTCGTTATAGAAGCTCATGGAATTCATCCTTGCTCCAATCTCAAGAAGCCCGTGAGCGGGCTCGATGCCTCGGCGGTTTTCCGCGGTTTGGCAAGGCTTGCCAGGAAGGCTTCCCGACCCGCCTCGGTCCCTTTCTTGAAGGCTTTGGCCATGGCTACCGGGTCACCCGCCACGGCGATGGCTGTATTCACCAGAACGGCATCCGCGCCCATTTCCATGGCTTCTGCCGCATGCGAGGGGGCTCCGAGGCCTGCGTCCACCACCACGGGAATCCGTGCTTTTTCCACGATGATTTCGATGGAATCCCTGGTTTTCAGCCCTCGGTTGGACCCGATGGGAGATCCCAGGGGCATGACCGTGGCCGTGCCGATCTCCTCGAGACGCTTGGCCAGGATGGGATCGGCAGGGATGTACGGAAGCACAACGAATCCTTCCTTCACCAGGATTTGCGCGGCCTTGAGGGTTTCGACCGGGTCGGGCAGTAAATACTGGGGGTCTGGTGTCACCTCGAGTTTCACCCATGGCTCACACCCGGCAGCCCTGGCCAGCCTGGCCAGTCGTACCGCTTCCCTGGCGTCCCTGGCTCCCGAGGTATTGGGCAGCAGCAGGGTACGACTTGTGTCGATGGCGCTCAGGATGCTGTCCCCGGGATTTTCGAGGTCGACTCTTCGAAGGGCCACGGTGACGATCTCGGCACCGGATGCCTCCAGGGCCTGCTTCATGATCGCCGGTGACGAAAATTTCCCGGTTCCCATAAGGAGCCGGGAGTGAAACATGCGACCTGCAATGATCAAGGGGTCGTTCATGTCGGGTTCCCTTTCCGAATGAGGGGTTCAACTGTTGTCCTGGGTCATTTGGCAACTCGCGCAAACCCGGCACCGCTTGTCCAGGGGGAGCTTGACCTCCCTGAAAGTCATGGAAAGAGCGTCCAGGGTCAGCAGCCTTCCAACGAGCAGGTTGCCGGCGCCGAGCAGGTATTTCAGGGTTTCCGTGGCTTGGATAAGGCCCAGGATTCCGGCGACGGTTCCCAGTACCCCCATTTCCCTGGTGGTAATCCCCGGGGTCTCTCCGGGCGGTTGTTGAAATATACAGCGAAAGCAGGGGCCTTTCCCGGGGAGAACGGTCATGGTCTGACCGTACCATCCAACCACTCCTGCATGGGAAAAGGGCTTGTTTAGCCGCATGCAGAAATCGTTGACGAGGAATTTGGACTCGAAGTTGTCCGTGGCCTCGATTACGAAGTCATAGGGAGCAAGGATTTCACCGGCATTCGAGTCGGTCAGCCGGCATGTGTGGAGGGTCACACGCAAATCGGGCCGCAATCTGTGAAGGGTTTCCCGTGCGGAAAGGGTTTTCTTCTTCCCGATGTCTTCCCGCCCGTGCACAACCTGGCGCTGCAGGTTGGACAGGTCTACTCGGTCCCCGTCCACGATGCCGATCTCCCCGATTCCCCCGGCGCCCAGGTAGAGGAGTGCCGGACTGCCCAGCCCGCCCGCCCCGATCACGAGCACTCGACTTGCCTTCAGCCTGAGCTGGCCGTCCTCGCCAACCCGGTCCAGGAGCAGGTTGCATCGGTAGAGTTCCTTTTCCTGGTCGGTGAGAGAGGTTTCCGTGGCTGCCATAAAAAAAGACCGTTTCCTCTGGGAAACGGTCTTTGAAGTAGTCGGGGCTGGAATCTTCAACTTCAACCGTTTCCCTACGCTGGTATTGTCCAGATCAGGTACAAAGGGTGTTTTCTCAGCCCAGATATCTGAGCACCCCCAACGGCTGTTATCTTTTATGTGGCGTAATCATACCTTATGAGATCCAAATGTCAAATCCAATTGCACTCCATAGGATAGGGACCTTGTAGGCGGGAGCAGCCCTGGCACCTTCGTTTCTTTCTCTTTGATTTCTCTTTGATAACCACCGAAGCGTGGTGTAATCTGAATCAAGCTCCAGAGGACTCTGTGTGTGTCACTTGGCGGTGAACTCCTTATGCAAGGAGGACCCATCATGGTTTCCAAGAAAAGCCGAAGGACTGCTGTCATGGCATGTGTCGTCTTCCTGTTCTTTATGGGAATGGGCTGGTTGGAGGCCAGTCCCCCCCGGGACAAGGATGCGGTCCCCGCTTCCGAGGACAAAGAGCTGCCAGGGAAGGCTCTTGGAGGATCCACCAAAGATTTGCCTGCATCCAGGAAGCACAAGGAGATCGACCAGCCGAACCCCAAAGACTATCGCAGAATGCAACTGCGCCGGCAGTTGCAGGAATCCTTGGACAGAGCGATGAAGTCCGGCGAGCACCGGCCTGATCTCAAGACACAAGTGGATAAACTGGCCAAGAGGGGGGTGGACAAGGTCCTGGTGATCCTGGTGGAATTTGCCGGGACCGACACTTTCACCTGGTCCCAGGGGGCCTCCACCTGGGACCCGCTGGGGAAAGCCGATCCCAATGAATCCACGGGGGTGGTTGGGGACTGCTCGAAAATCATCACCTCCACCCAGGTTTTCACGTACACGGGCCCCCTGCATAATCAAATTCAGCGTCCCCTTTCCGAATCCGACCGTTCGGGGGACATGATCTGGGTGGAAGACTTCGACTCCTCGTACTACCAGTCGATCATTGACGGAAACGGGATCGTCTTCAACTACACCCGTGCAGATTCGAGCACCGTTCATGAGGACTTCACCGGCAAGTCCGTTCGAACGTATCTCGAGGACCAGTCGGGTGGTCTGTACAGCATCGACGCGGATGTGTATGGGTGGTTTCAGGTTCCTCACTCTGTCTGGTGGTATGGTGCAGACCCGTGTCCCGGGGCCCAATCCGGCCTTGACGTAGCTCATCACGGGGCCATTCCCGGAGCGGGAAATGCCAAAAGCCTGGTGCGGGACGCCCTGGACCTCCTCAAGGCCCAACATCCCGAACCCGAGTTCTGGGCGCAGTACGACCAGGACGGGGACGGCTACATTGACCGATTGTGGATCATCCACGCGGGCCTGGGAGAGGAGGACAGCTCGGTCCTTCTTAACCGCACTTCCTATGGGGAGAGTGGTCTCTGGTCCCATTCATCGAACATCGGTTCCTACGAGATTGTTCCGGGAATTTACGCCGGGCCCTACATCATGATGCCGGAAAACAGCGGGATCGATGTCCTGGCTCATGAATACGGGCACAACCTGGGCACCAAGGACCTCTATGCCTATGGACATGGGGAAACCTCGGCGGGTTTCTGGACTATCATGGCCGACGACTGGACAGGGTACCCCATCGGCTTTCTGCCTCCCTCTCTGGACCCCTACCACCTGGATGGCCTCGGATGGCTCAACCCCTTCACCATCACGGATCCAAAGAAGACTTACACGTTGACCGTGGGGCAAATATCCAATTTCCCAGGGGGGGATGACGTCTATCGTGGGATCAAGATTCCTCTGACGAATGGTTCCCTGCCTTTGCCGGTCCGGCCGGTGGGTCATTATCAGTGGTGGAGCGGTCAGGGCGACCTGGTCAGTGCGACCATGACCCTCAACGACACCGTCTCTCTTCCGGCCGGAGGCGGTACACTCTCTTTCGACCTGGCCTACGACATCGAGTTCCAATGGGATTTTCTCTGGGTTCAGGTATCCTCGGACGGGGGAACCCATTGGACCATCCTGACCAACGGCAATACGACCTGTACCCACGAATCCGGATGGATTGGGGGCAGCTACGGTTTTCCGGAGGATTTGTGTGGTGCCGGCATCGGTGGGTTCACCGGCAACAATGAAAGTTACCCCAGCTACGGTGCGCAGACTTTTGACCTGAGCAGGTTTAGTGGTCGGGACATCCTGCTGCGATTCTGGTACATGACCGATTGGTCCACCCCGGGAAAGGGAGCCTTCATCGACAATGTCCGGATTGTCTCCGCCACGGGGACCACTCTGTTCCAAGATAACGGAGAAGGGGGAGGGGGCAATTGGAGCTACGCCGAGGGCTTCGAGTGGAACAACGGGTCCCAATCCTTCACCCACAACCTGTACTTCCAGTACCGAAACGTCAGCGACACGGGGGGGTTCGACAGTTGCCTGGGCGAATCCCGGTGGCGCTTTGGTCCGGCCAATACAGGTCTCCTGGCGTGGTACAACAACAATTACTATACGGATAACGAGGTGTTCAACCATCTGTTTGACAACTTCGGTTTCGGTCCCAAGGGGCTCATGATGGTGGTGGATGCCAACCCCGAGCCATACCGGGATCCCTACTATATTGAGATGGGTTACGACAATGAAGGCGGCAACATATCCCATCGATCCCTCATGCGGGACGCTCCTTTCAGCCTGTGGGATTCGGTGGATTTCACTATGAAGCCTCCCTCTGTGCATGAGGAGACTTCTTTTGCCGGCCGGCCGGCAGTGAGCCTCTTTGACGATTCTTCAGGGTACTATCCTGGAGCGGAGTTTGTTTCCCGAGGACCCGGCTATGATCCCTCCGAAGCCACCAAGTGGGTTACCGGCCAGTGGGATGCCAGCGTGGTGATGCCGTCCCACACTTTTTATGGGATCAAGGCTCCGGGGTACACCGCCAACGAGGAATTTCGATGGAATTGTTCCAAGGTTGTGGCCACCGGTCGTCTGAGTTGCTACTGGCTTGGAGCCGATACGGGTCTGGGTTACGACGGATCAAACGGGAACCCCGGAGATGTTTCAGGCCAGTATGGATGGAAGGCCCAGATTTTGAGCCAGACGGACACCACTGCTACGGTGAAGATCTGGAACTCAGTGGTACCCGTGGCTGATTTCAAGGCGGATGTCACCAAGGGGAAAGCTCCTCTCGAGGTCCGGTTCCGTGACAAGTCCCGGGGGGAGATCACCGATCATCTATGGGATTTCGGCGACGGGACGACCAGTACCGAATCCGATCCCGTCCACACGTACACCAAAGGCGGCAAATACACCGTGAAGCTGACGGTGACAGGACCCCACGGGACTGACACCAAGAAGAAAACGAAGTATATCGAGGTTTACGTGCCTCCGGTGGCCAATTTCACCGCAGCTGTGACCAGTGGTAAAGCTCCGTTCCGTGCCAGGTTTGAGGACAGGTCCAAGGGAACGGTCACCCAGAGGCTTTGGAAGTTTGGGGATGGTGCGACCAGCACCAAAGAGAATCCTACTCATGTCTACAAGAAACCCGGACGCTACACCGTTCAATTGAAGGCGACCGGCCCAGGCGGATCCAACGTGAAGACCCGAAAGAACTACATCAATGTGGTGAGGTAGTTACAGAACCGGCGTTTCCGAATCTGCCTCGAGCAGCTTTCTCCTGCCGACGACTGGGGAAAGCTGCTTTTCCACCTCCCCCCCGTGCAACCATACCGGCTCTGGCTGTGGTCGGAATCGCAGGGGTCTTCCCAAGAAAATCATCGAGTCGTT
>JAGPLX010000106.1 GCA_018053185.1 Syntrophobacteraceae bacterium | reverse complement strand
CCTCTCGATGAAATCCCGAATGGCCCGGCTCCCTACGGCTTCCCCGCTCCTGGTGAGGTCCAGACCGGTTCCGAAGGGTGGGGAATGGAACACGTAGAGGGTCCTCGACAGGGAGGGCGGCCTGGGCAGGGTCTCGAGCTCCTCCTCGATGGAGGGATGAGAACGGAAATGATCCTCCGCATCCACAACCACGATCTTGGGCCCGTCGCTGCGGTACGAGGTCATCCGCTGCCCGGGAACGGGGGCATTTCGAAGATCCAATCGTTCGAAATCCTTCATGAGGAAGGGAGTAGGAGGAACATGGGCATATCCGACAATCCAGTGGGACTCGCCCAGGGGGTGAATCCTGCCGTGCAGAAGCCGGACGAGACCCTCATGGGCAAGCTCGTTCAATACAGCCACCGCTGTCATCCAGTCCGTATTCCCATGGAGGAGAAAAACGGTTTTTTCCGGATGACGTGATCGGAAAGCCCCCAGGGCTGGCTTGAGGTAGGAACGGGCAAACTCAATTTGTTCCTGGATTCTTCGATAGAAGGGCTGGGTAAGAGAAAACAGGTCCCCGCCCAGGATGATCGCGTCGGCCGCATCTTCTTTCGCCAGGCGCCATAGCTCCTCATACAGGGGAATGTTTCCGTGAAGATCCGAACTGAACAAGATTCTCATGGGTTCATCCGTCATTCATCCGTATGCCGAATCGAACTTCCCTTCCTATCCACACGAGGGGGCACGCATGCATCCGATCGTTCCTAGGGAACCCCAGGGCCTGCGGCCGGAAGTTGCGTTGGCGGACCGGGCAGCCGCCCCGGCTGCTGTGGGCCGCGGCGTCCTGGCCTTCTTCAAGGGCAGGTTTGGAAAAGCAACCTGCAGATTCGCGTGCCTTCCCCTGTTCTTTTTTCTGTTTGTCTTGAAGGCAGGTCCTGTGCCTGGTGCCGAGGCTCCGTCCTTCTTCCAGGTCCTGCGGCAGGGCATGATAAAAGAAATCGAGGAGGATGTGAAGGCGACCAGCGCCAGGATTGGTAAGACGGCCCTGGTTCCGGAAGTCATGAGGGTCATGGGAAAGGTTCCGAGGCATGAGTTCGTGCCCGAGAACCAGAAACCATATGCCTACGAAAACCGCCCCTTGCCCATCGGGTACGGTCAGACAATTTCTCAGCCTTACATTGTCGCCCTGATGACGGACCTCCTCGAGGCAGGTCCGGGGCAGAAGGTCCTCGAGGTCGGCACCGGTTCCGGATACCAGGCCGCCGTTCTATCCGAGCTGGTCGGGCAGGTGTACTCGGTGGAAATCATCCCGGAACTTGCCGAGGAAGCCGCCGCGCGCCTCAAGAGGCTGGGTTATGAAAACGTCGAGGTTCGAAAAGGTGACGGTTACTACGGCTGGGAAGAGCATGCTCCCTTTGACGGCATCCTGGTGACGGCTGCCGGAAGCCACATTCCGCCCCCTCTTGTCCGCCAGCTGAAACCTGGAGGAAAGATGGTCATTCCCGTCGGGGGACCTTTCATGACCCAGCAACTGGTGGTGGTCGAGAAGCTTCCGGACGAGAAGATTCGGTCGAAACAGGTCCTTCCGGTGGCCTTCGTTCCCCTCACGGGGGGACATTGATCCATGTGGGTCGGACTGGCCGTCCTGTGCATCTCTGCCGCCTCCCTCGGCTTCGAGCTCCTGCTCATGAGGCTCCTGAGCATTGCCCAGTGGCATCACTTTGCCTTCATGATCATCAGCCTGGCGCTTTTGGGCTTTGGAGCCAGCGGCACCTTCCTGGCCCTCACCCGGCAATGGACCGCTAAACGTTACGCTGAAAGCTTTGTAGCAAACGCGGTCCTTTTCTGCCTGACGGTCCCTTTGTGCTTTTCTCTGGCACAAAGAATTCCCTTAAACCCCCTCGAGATTCTTTGGGACGCTAGGCAGTGGGCGTACCTCCTCGAGATTTACCTTCTTCTCATGGTGCCCTTCTTCCATGCGGCCAACTGCCTCGGCCTGACCCTTAGCCGGTTTGCTCCCATGGTTCACCGAATGTACTTTTTTGATCTCACCGGAGCGGGACTGGGTGCCTGGGGACTTTTCCTGCTGCTTTTCCACCTGGCGCCCCTCGATTGCCTGAAGATCGTGAGCGCCCTCGGCTTTCTCTCGGCGGTCCTGGTGGTCATGGGCCAAAGGAAGGAAACGCGGTCCCCGTGGGCCCTGGGCCTGATCCTGCTGGCGGGCGGGTCCCTGGCGGTGGGGGCTTTCCTTGCGGGACCCGACCGGGTTTGCATCTCGGAATACAAGGGGCTCAGCCAGGCACTTCGAGCTCCGGATGCCAGGATCCTTCGGGAAGCGACCAGCCCTTTGGGTTGGCTGGCTGTGGTTGAAAGTCCCACTGTTCCTTTCCGATATGCCCCCGGTTTGAGCTTGAACTGCACGGCAGAACCACCGCCGCAACTAGGCATCTTCGTGGACGGGGATTCGATGACCCCCGTCACGCGCTACGACGGAAAGCCGGAAACGGTTTCCTATCTCGACTGTCTACCCTCGGCCCTGCCGTATTACCTGGTGAACCGTCCCAAGGTCCTGGTGCTCGGAGCAGGCGGCGGCGGGGAAGTCCTTGCGGCCCTGGTTCACGGCTCCACGGCCATCGATGCGGTCGAGCTCGATCCCAACATGATCGACCTGGTTCGAACCGCTTACGGGTCCTTTTCCGGGGGTCTTTACAACCATCCCGCCGTCCGCCTTCATATCGGGGACGCCCGGGGGTATGTCGCCGGATCTTCCCGACGATACGATCTCATCCAGCTCACTCTTTTGGATGCGGCCGGAGCCTCGGTCCCGGGCGCCTCAGGTTTGAGCGAAACCTACCTTTACACCGTCGAGGCCTTCAGCGAGTACTTGAAGCATCTCGAACCGGGTGGGATCTTCTCCGTGACACGGTGGTTGCAAATTCCGCCCAGGGAGACGCTGAAGCTGATTGCCACCGCCGTCGCCGCCATGGAACGGCCGGGGACCGGAGATCCTCGGCACCAATTGGCCCTGGTTCGCAGTTGGAGGACCACCACCTTGCTGGTAAAAAACGGACCCTTCTCCCAGGAGGATATCCGGAGGATCGAGTCCTTCTGTGAGGATCGATCCTTTGACCTGGACTACGTGCCGGGAATCAAACCCGGCAAACAGGACCGTTTCAACCTTCTGGACAGGCCGTATTTCGAGGAAGGGATGTCAGCCCTCCTCGGGAAGGATCGGGAAGAATTCGTCCGACGCTACAAGTTTGCCATCGCTCCCGCTACGGACGATCGACCGTACTTCTTCCATTTTTTCAAGTGGGGGAGCCTCCCGGAGTTTCTTTCCTTGAAACAGAAGGGCGGTCTACCCCTTATCGAATGGGCCTACCCCGTCCTCCTCCTGACCCTGATCCAGGCCCTGGTCGCTGGTTTCCTCCTGGTGGTTCTGCCGCTTTTTCTTGCGGGAGCCGAATGGGTTTCCAGGAACAAGTCCTCGGCTGGTTCCGGGGATGGCGTCCGGCAAAAACCCCGCGATCTTCG
>JAGPLX010000052.1 GCA_018053185.1 Syntrophobacteraceae bacterium | reverse complement strand
CTGCACCGGACCCCCGGGAAGATGAGCGGACTCATCCAGGAAGCCCTGGACGCCATGCCGCCCACGGACCAACGGGTGGTCCTGGGTTACGGTCTCTGTTCCATGGGGATCCTTGGGGTGAGGGCGCGGGCGCAACTCATCATCCCCCGGCAACACGACTGCATTTCCTTCTATCTGCAGCCTGATCAATTGCCGGTCGAGGCGGCCCTGAGACAGCACACCTATTACCTAACCCCCGGCTGGCTCCGGGCACGTAAAGATCCTCTCACCATCGTCGAGGAGGTGTACACCCCCCGGGTGGGACGGGAGAAAGCCGTTTGGGCCATGAATCGCGAGCTGCGGCACTACCGGTTCTTTGTCTTTGTGAACACGCAGGTTTGCAACCCTCGGCCCTTGCGCCGGCGCACCATGGAAAATGCCGAATTCTTCGGGAAGGAATATCGGGAGGTCCAGTCAGGCCTGGATTATTTCAAAAAGCTCGTGACCGGCCCCTACACGGAACCGGATTTCATCCTTCTGGAGCCCGGGGAAGTCCTCGGACAATCCGCCTGGGGTCTTTGAAGGAAAAGCGGGTGAGGGGCACGAACGGACAGGATTCCCCTCCGGCATTCATTCTTCGCGGCTCTACCCGGTTCATGGCTCCCTGGGCGGCAAACGGATCAGAATTCAGCCAGCGGGATGGGGGGAATGTCTTTCAGGTGAAAACACCGCATTCCCCGACCGCGGTCCGAGTAATAGAGCCTCAGGGTTTCTTCCACCACGGGAAAGGCCAATTCACTCCAGGGGATCGTGTCTTCCTTGAAAAAATCGACCTCGATAGTCTCGTGTCCTGCCGACACGCGGGAGTCCACCAGTTTGGCCCGAAACATCAGGTGCACCTGATTCACAAAGGGCAGGTCGAACAGGGCAAAGGGGAGGAGTTCCGTGACCCGGGCATGGGCCTCTTCCAACGCTTCCCGTATGGCCCCCTCGATCACTGTCTCTCCGTTCTCGAGAAACCCTGCCGGCAGTGTCCACTTCCCCGACCGGGGATCGATGGAACGGCGGCAAAGCAGGACGCTGTCCTCCCATTCGGGAATGGAACCTACCACCAGTTTCGGGTTTTCATAGTGGACAGTCCGGCATTTCCCGCAAACAAAACGCGGCCGGTTGTCTCCCGGCGGAATTCGGTAAGACAGGGACGCCCCGCAATCACTGCAGTAATTCATGGCATGTCTCGTTCTTCCCTGGCGGGAAACTCCGTCTTTCCCGGTCGCAGCGGGACCCTCTCGGGAGAAGCCGTCCTTCAGCTTATTTCATGCATACACGAAGGAAACCGGCGTCCAAGACCTTCGCGAACCATGGCGGCAACCCCCTGAACGAGAAAGTTTAGACTGAAGAGATGTTTGATCCAGCCTGGATTCTTCGGCCCGCGGGAAAAGGCCGTGGGGCCATGGTCTGTGCAACACCGACTCACCCGAAGACCGGGCTCTGGGCGCCGTTTCCTTCTGCAAAGGCGTTCCTTTGGGCGCCGGCACTTTTCGGAAGGTCTCGGCCGTCGGCTTTTGCCTTCGGCTTCCGGTTATGTCAGGGGTAGCGGTTCAGGTCCGGGTTGAGAGCTTCCCTCCCGCCTTGGTGCTCCTCATTTTAACACGAGGCGGCACAATTCAGCATCCATTTCCCGTGGGAACAGCCCTTTATGATGCTGCAAAAAATGGATGCACGGTTCACCGAGGGTACTAGGCGGCTCCTACGGAGGCTAAGGGGCGAAGCAGAAAATAGACCCCGATCATGCCGATAGCCAGGCCGGCACATCGCCGAAACCAGAGACCTCCTTCATAAAAGGAGCTGCTTTCCAGGAGCTTCTTGACGGTTGCCGTCGAGCTCCCGGCGACGGCAATGGGTATGCTGTGTCCCAGGCCGAAGAGGACAATGAACAGAATTCCCGTGGCGATCTTTTGCTGGATGGTGATGAAGGCGAGAATGGGAGCGATGAAACCGAAGGTGCAGGACCCGGACAAAACACCGTATGCCAGTCCCAGGACAAAAGCGCCTGTCGGGCCCTTGATCTTGAATTTCCCCAGCAGACCGCTGGCCATGGAACACTTGGAAACCCCCAACATGTCCGCAGCCACCCACAGGAGAATGGTCCCCATGAGGATCGTCCAGTAGGGACCCACTTCTCCCAGCATTCTTCCGAGCAGGGAACAAACGATCCCCACCAGGGCGATGGTGATGAAAAGTCCAGCGGTGAACGTCAGGGCGTAATGAACCGCATGCCTCGGGCGAAGCGTTTTGTCCTGTCCGGCCACGTAGCTCATGATGAGAGGGATGGAAGCCATGTGACAGGGACTCAACAACACGCTGACCATACCCCACAGAAAACACCCCACCGCGGCCAGAGCCGTTCCCGTCATCATCCAGGAATTGACCGTCAAGAGAAATTGGTCCATGGTCCTTCCTCCTTCCTGCCTATCCCTGAACCCCGAGAGACCTCAGCATTTTCACGATGCTGTCCTTGTCCATGAAACCCTCGTGCCGATACACCTCATTCCCGTCCCGGTCGAAGAAGATCTGGGTGGGAATCACCCGAACGTCGAATTGAGAACCTTGTTCCCTCTGTTTCCAGACATCGACGAAGATAATGGCGGCGCGGTCTCCATATTCTTTTTCCAGTTCCACCATGATCGGCGCCATCATCTTGCACGGTACACAATCCTTGGAACCAAGATCCACCATGGTCACCATTCCCTTCACAGGAATGCTCGGAACCTGTGAAGGCGGGTCCGAGCTGCAAAAACCGACGGAAAATCCCGCGAGGACCGACACGACCATCCATCCAAGGATGAAACCTCCCAATGGAGCCTTTCTCACCCCGATCTCCTTTCATCTGAAGGTGGCCATCATGAATCGACCTCTTTATGAACGACAATCGGCATATATACAAGCCTTTACCTCATGTTCCAAGGTGGCGCGGTGCATAAAATCCCGTCCCGAGGATACAAACCAACGTCGATTTTTAAACGGTAAAGGGGGCTGAAAAGGAGTTTTATCGGCATCAAGCATGATCGAGGACGGACCGAACGTCCTTGGTAACAGCTTGAAATCACTCTTGTTATAAAAATAAGGCGATGGTTGCCCCATGACAGAACCCAACTTCTCGAGACAATCTCGTTGCACAGGTTCATCACCATCTGAAGGATTTGAATAAGAATGGCAAGATTACCGAGGAAACCCGCCCCGGCAGATTTCCAGTGTATCGATCCGGCATCGGGGTGTCAAGACGGTTGATAAGGGAAAGTCAAGGGAAGAGAGATTGGCGGGGGTAGTTGCCCGGTGGCGGCACGCCTCGGTCACTGTGCACGGTAAAACCGCTCCCGCCTGCGAGCCTCCATTTCGTTGTTCCCGAAGAGGGTCCAAAGGGGCGGGAGCTTCTTTTCGTGCCTGCCGGAACTACTGTCAGGACGCGGCTTCCCTGGTCGGCTCTTGTGCCAGCTTCCGAACGGTGTCGGCGATTTCTTCCTCGGTAACTGTCCGTCGCAGGGCATCGAGCCGTTTCATGATCTCGGCAAACCGAATGCCTTCGGCGGCGCTCACCCACTCGAGCTGCAGGCGTTCGGGGCGGATGCCCATCTTGGCCATCTTGCGATGCACCCTGGCCACCCGTTTTTCCGTCCAGTGGTTGGCGTTGATGTAGTGACAATCTCCGATGTGGCAGCCGCTCACCAGCACCACCGGTGCTCCCCCGGCAAATCCGTGCCAGATAAAATCCTCGTCCACCCGGCCCGAGCACATGGTACGGATCAGGCGTACGTTGGAGGGATACTGAAGCCTCGAAACCCCCGCATAGTCGGCACCCGCATAGGAACACCAGTTGCACGCGAAGGCCAGGATCTTCTCCTGGGGTTTTTCTTCCAGCACGGTATCGATCTGGGCCAGGATCTGGGCGTCGGTGAAATGGTTCATGGTAATGGCCCCGAAAGGACATTCGGCGGCGCAGGTGCCGCATCCGGCGCAGGACGCCGTGTTCACCACGGCGGGGGTTTTTTTCTTCGGGTCCACCGTGATGGCGTTATAGGGACAGACCTCCGCGCATCGCCCGCAGGCCTTGCACTGCTCGGCGATGACTTCGGAGGTGATGGGTTCCGTGAGGATGCTTCCCTTGTGCATGAGGCGAATGGCTCGAGCGGCGGCGGCCGAAGCCTGGGTCACACTTTCCTTGATGTCCTTGGGTCCCTCGGCGCACCCGGCGAAAAAGATCCCTCGGGTGGCGGCATCCACGGGCTGCAGCTTGGGATGGGCCTCGAGGAAGAAGCCGTCCGAGGTCAACTGGAGCCCGAGCATCTCCTGGAGCTTCTGGGTGCTGCTCGATGGATTGACCCCCACGGCCAGCACCAGCATATCCAGCTCATGGAATTCGATGCTTCCCCTCGAAGTATTTTCCACGGCCACGCGCAGGCTCCCGTCCCCGGTTTCCTCGACGGTTCCCGGGAGTCCGCGAATATACTGAACTCCCATGCGCCGGCTGCGTTTGTACAGGTCCTCGAACCCCTTTCCGAAAGCTCGAATGTCGATGTAGAAAACCTTCACTTCCATGTCCGGGTGGTGTTCCTTGAGCACCAGCGTGCTTTTGATGGTGTTCATACAACAGACGTTCGAACAATAGGATCGCCCCTTTCGGGCCGACCTCGATCCCACGCACTGGATGAATCCAATGGATCGAGGAGGTTTGCGGTCCGAGGGACGCATAATCTCGCCCCTGGTGGGACCTCCGGCGTTGATGAGTCGTTCGAACTCGATACTGGTGAGGACGTTCTCGAACCGGGCGTAACCGTATTCGTCCATTTCCGTGGGATCGTAGGGTTCGATTCCCGTGGCCACGACAATGGTGCCGACCTTCACCGAGATTTCCTCGTCGGACATGTTGAAATGGATGCATCCCTTCTTGCAGGCTTCGATGCACTTGGCGCACACGGCAGGGTTGTGCCCGAGGCATTCATTGGCGTTGAGCACGTAGGCCGAAGGCACCGCCTGGGGGAACGGCGAATAAATGGCCTTGCGGGATGAAAGCCCGAGATTGAACCCGTCGGGGCGAACCACGGGACACACGGCCGCGCAATCTCCGCAGGCGGTACACTCCTTTTCGTCCACGTACCGCGCCCTCTTCAGGATCTTGACCTCGAAGTTCCCCACATAGCCCTTCACTCCCACCACTTCGCTCATGGTGAGGAGCCGGATTTGAGGATGCCGACCGACATCCGTCATCTTGGGACCAAGAATTCAGATGGAACAGTCCATGGTGGGAAAGGTTTTGTCCAGGCGGGCCATCATGCCGCCGATGGATGGCCTTTTTTCCACCAGGATCACCTCGTATCCGTTGTCCGCCAGATCCAGCGCCGCCTGAATTCCCGCGATCCCTCCGCCGATGACCAGGGTGCTCCTGGTGAGGGGAAGCAGGTCCGGTGTCAGGGGTCGGAGCCCTCGTACGCGGGAAACCGCCATTTTCACCAGGTCGAAAGCCTTGGCAGTAGCGGCTTCAGGTTCATTCATGTGAACCCAGCTGCAGTGTTCCCGCAGATTGGCCATTTCCATCATGTAGGGGTTCAACCCGGCCGTCTGCATCATCTGCCGGAAAGTGGTTTCGTGGAGCCTCGGGGAACAGGATGCCACCACCACCCGATCCAGCCCGTACTCGGCGATGTCTTCCCGGATTTTCACCTGCCCGGGTTCGGAGCAGGCATAGGGAATGTCCTTGGCCACCACAACGCCCTCGAGATCCGAGGAGCGCCGGGCCACCTTGCCGCAGTCGACGGTTCGAGCGATGTTGAGCCCACAGTGACAGACGTAGACACCGATGCGGAGTTCGCCGGACTTGTTCGCACGTTTTTCCATGGTCTTTATCCCTGGTCGGAAAGGGTTGGGCGGTTGCGGGGCCCCGTACCGCGAGCCCCCGCTACTCCCACCGAATGGTCTTTGCCAGCACGGACGCGAGGTCCGCCAGTTCGATCCTGAGTCCCTCCTCGAGGAAGGGTCCCTCCATGGCACAGGTGAGATGGACCTGGCACTTGGGACATGAAGTGATGAGAAGATCGCTGCCGGTATCCCGGGCCTGTTCGAGCCGCTTCAACTGCATGGCCTTGTTGTAACTGTCGCAGGTGGTCCACGCGCAGTTTCCGCAGCACAGGGAAGAAGCCCCCCGGTCCTTCATTTCCACAAACCCCCGGGATTGGAGCCGGTGGATGAGCTTTCTCGATGCGTCTGTGGGGTTTTCCATGCGGCTGAGGCGGCAGGGGTCCTGGTAGGTGACCCGCCGATGGAGCGGTTCGAAGCCCACTGCGCCCTTGTCGATCTCCCTTTCCAGGAGGTCATGGAGATGGATGATCGTGCAGCCCAGGTCGATGCCGTGTTTTGGATAGTCCTCGGACAGCGTGCGGTAGCATTCGGGGCAGCTCGTGACGATCTCCTCGACACCGGATTCCCGGATGGCCCGGGCATTGAGCCTGGCCAGCTCGAGGAAGTCGGCCTTGTCCCCGGACCAGAGGAGGTCATGACCGCAACACCGTTCCTGGGGGAGAAGCCTCGGGGTGATGTCGAAAAAGTTCAGCAACCGGATGCTGTCCAGGAGGATATCCCGGGTGTGAATCGGCATATGACGGCGGAAAAAAATGTCGAAATAAGGGGCACAGCCCCCGAAGAAAAGAAGCTTGCCCGCGGGATCCACCTTCAGTTCCCCGGGGAGCCAGTCCCAGTGGCGGACCTCGAGTCCGGGTGAGGTCATGGTTCTCATGAGGGCATGGAAAAACCCGTCGTGGGGTTCATGGCCGCATTGGCCGCAATCGTGATAGACCTCTCTCAGGTCGCGGATGAAGTCCGGAAAGTTCACCGCCGAGGGGCAGCGGTCGTAGCACAGGCCGCAGGTCAGGCAGGCCCAGACGTCCCCGGCCAGCGAGTCCGGGTTCGAACTCCCAGAAATGACGGCATTGGCGACGGCTCGAGGAGAAAAGGGCTTTCCGACCAGGGCCAGGGGACAGGCGGACGTGCACTTGCCGCACTCCTGGCACGCAGGTACATCGTGGGACACCACCTTCCGGATGGTCGGTTCCCGGGGCACGGGGCCAACGGCAATCTTGGGTTTAGGTGCCACGGGACTTTTTCCCAGTTCCCGGACGGCTTGAGTAAATTCCCACAGAAAAGAGAGCAGGAGGGCGGATTGTTCGGGGAGGAAAGTGCCCCAGCGGAGGCGTTCCTTGCCCAATCCGAGCATCTCGAGGATGTCCCGAACGTCGTCCACACGCAGCCGGGGCAGGTCGGCACCCTTTCCGTAGCGGCAGGTCCCCGGCTCGCAACCCACCAGGGCTACCCCGTCCGCTCCCATCTCGAAGGCCTTGAAGAGCAGGGACTTGGTGATTCTTCCCGAGCACGGGATCCGAACCATTCTCACTTCGGGCGGAATCTCGGACCTGTCGTCCAGGAGGGTCTGGAAAGCCGCGTGGGGCCCCCAGTTGCACATGAACAGGATGATCTTCAGGGCTTCCATTACAAGAGAATCTCCTCCACCATCTCTTCCAGGTAACCTCGATTGCGGTAAGGGCTGTCGGCGGCGTTCGAGGGGCACACGGACACGCAATTGCCGCATCCTTTGCACAGAGCCTCATCCACCACGGCACACCAGTCGCTGTTCCCCTTCCTCCGAAAGCCGATAGCCTGATACGGACAGACCTGGACACATCGGCCGCAGCCCCGGCACAACTCTTCATTCACCACCACAGTGTATCCCTTGCTCTGCCGGGGTCGCCTGGGCATGACCGACGCGGCCAGAACAGCGGCTGCGGCCCCTTTGATGCGATCCGACACGCGGATCTCCCTGGGCTTGGCGAGAAAGATCCCCTGAATGGGAGTGGAACCGGGATAGAAGAAGGGGACCCCCGTCACGCCCTTCCTTTGCATGGCCGCCGGAACGATCCGTGGAGGAAGGTCCGCCTCGGGCAGGTAGGGAACCCGTTTTCGAGCGTTCTCCCCCAGGATGACCACCCCGACACGGTAGGTCTGCTCAACTCCGTCCACCTCGGCGATAATCCCGAAGTCCCCGAGGGTCCCCCGAATCCCCTTGACCGCAGCCTTGGGGAAACAGTGAATGCCGGGGTGCCTCAATTCTTGAGATGAGGCATCCTCCTGGGGAGTCCCGAAGTAGAAGACATCCATGCCCATCTCGGCGAGGGTCAGGGCGCTCTTGACGGCCGCTTCCGATTCCCCAAGGACGGCCGTGGTGAAATTGTAAGGCCGTGCCGGAGCCGGCAGGGCTTTGAGACGCCGAGCCCGCCCGATGGATCGATCGATGAGGCCCTTAAAACGCTCCATGGCCAGGGACTGGTCCACCTGCAAAAAGCGGAGGGCTTCCCCCCGCACGTTGCAGGTTTCCACCATGGCCCGGCCGATTCCCGTCCCATGAAACAGCGAGAATTTCAGCCGGGTCCTCTGATCGGTGCAGGCGCTGCAGACGAAGTCCAGGGGGCAACACACACAAGATGCCAAAACAGCCCGTGTGAGGCCTCGTTCCCGGATGACCCGAACAATGGCGGCGGACCCTTCGGGGGTGCAGGCGGATACGAGTGTCTCGGCGTGCTCGACCTGGGGTCGCTCCACCAGGCCGGTGACATATTCCTCCATTTCCGGAATCCACCCGAGGGAGTCGTTGCACCGACACACGAAGACCCCCATGCGAATGTCGTCGGAGAGGATAGGGTCGGGGGGGGAGAAGGAGAGCCCCTGGCCCTTGAGGCGTTGGGCTCCGCTTCCCAGAAGAACGAGGGCTTCCGCCGCCGCGGCGAATCCTCGAAGCATCATGGCAGGGGAGTCGTCCTTGGCGGACTTGGTGCTGTAGGCGCGGATGACATCTTCCCCCTTCACCGAGGGAGCTGCCTCGGGGTCGGCCACGATGACCACCCCCACCTGCTCCATCTCCTCGACGGGAGCCTGCTCGTGGTGAATGGCGCCGATGGCGCTGCAAACTTCGGCACATTGCAGGCATTCCGAACAAACCCCGCACTGGAGGCAACGGGACGCCTCGGACAGCGCCTGGGATTCATCCAGGCCCATGGCAACCTCGATGTGGCTCCCCATGCGGGCGGACACCTGCCTTTTGGGCATTTTACCGCGCGCCAGGAAAGGCAAGTCCGCAGGAATGGAAGGGAATTCCTTTTCCTGGGGCCTCCACGGGGAAGAAACCGAAAGCTTCTCTCCGCTGAGCTCCTCGTGGATCGCTCGAGCCACAGCCCGGCCCGATGCCATGGCTTCGACCACCGAGGAAGGTCCTCGAATGACGTCACCGCCGGCAAAGACCCCGGGAAGGTTCGTTCGAAACCGGCTGTCCACGGCGATGTAGCCGGCGTCGGTCATGAGAACGGGCTGGTCTTCTCCCAGGGAGAACCGGTCTCCCTGCTGTCCGACGGCGATAACGGCAAACTCGAACACGAGGTCGAAAGGTTCCTCGCCGGGAACCGGAACCGGCCAGGGAATTCCCCTGGAGTCAGGTGGCCCCGGCTGGGTTCGAACACAGCGCAAAGATTGCAGCTTTCCCTTAGTGCCCTCAGTGCCCTCGAAGGCGATGACCTGTGTTCGATCCACAACGCGGACCCCTTCCTCCCGTGCCTCGAAGAGTTCTTCCCTGTCCGCCGGAATCATGTCCTCGGGAAACCAGGAAAGGAGGGTCACGGTCCGGCCCGTTCGGGCCAGGCCCCGGGCCAGGTCGAAAGCGGCATTCCCATCCCCGATGACGGCGACGTTTTGCCCCAGGCTCTCCCCCTGCCCCCGGTGAAAACGGAGCAGGGTCTCGAGACACCCGCTCACTCCATCGAGGTCTTCTCCGGGGACCCCCAGCTTGCGGTCGGTCCGGACCCCCGTGGTCAGAAGGATCGCCTGAAACTGCTTTTGCAACTCGATCAGGTCCTTCCTGGGATCCACCGGATGGTTCGTGCGGAACACGATTCCCAGGCTTTCGAGATACCGGATCTCCCGGTCCAGGACTTCCCTGGGCAGCCGATGCGGGCCGATGCCGTACCGGAGGAGCCCGCCGGGAGAGTCTTCCTTTTCGAACACCGTGACAGAGTATCCGAACCGTGCAAGGTCCGCCGCAGCCGCCAGGCCTGCGGGACCGGATCCCACCACCGCCACCCTCTCTGGACGGGTGGGTGCGGCGGGCTCCGCCATTTCCTCGGAACCGGCGGGAGCATAATCGGCCAGGAAGCGCTTGATGTCTCGAATAGCCAGCGGTTCGTCCAGTTCCCCACGGCGGCATGCCGATTCACAGGGATGGGAGCATACCCGGCCGCAGATACCCGGCAAAACGTTGTCCCGGCGAATGAGATCGAGGGCTTCCCTGTATCGGCCCTCCCTAGCCAGAGCCATGTATCCCTGGACGTTCACCCCCAGAGGGCAGTTGGCCTGGCAAAGAGGCTGCCGTCGCTTGTCGATCACGGGACGTCCTGGAAGGCTCTGTCGACCGTGGTATTGAATAGGTTTCAATCCTCCGATGGAGGTGACGGGACAAATCCGGGCGCAGAGGCCGCAGAGGGTGCAGCGCTCGGGATCCACAAAGGCCGGAAGGTGCTCGATCCGTGCAGAAAAGCCCTGGGGAGTGTGCTTCAATGCCTTCACCTCTCCCGGCAGGATGCACCGTATCCTCGGGTTCCGGAGAATCCGGAGCAGGCCGGGCCTCAAGGCATAGTTCAAGGTGAGCCCCGAAGGCAGCCGCCAATCTTCCCTCGCGAGCTTCACGTGCAGGTCCGGGTCCGAATCCACGAGGACCACGGGAATCCCCATTTCCCCCAGCTTGTTGGTGGCCGCCAACCCGGAGGGAGTAGCCCCGATCACCAGTACTCGATGAAGACGGTCTTTGGGTGCCTTCACGCCTTGGCCCCCTTTTGCCCGTCGGCCTTCTTCCGCCAGCCCTTGAGGATTGCTTCCCCGTAGTCGTGTCCTTTGTTGAACGCCTGGAGGTTCATCTTCTCCGTTCCCTCGGGGACCGACCGGGCTACGGCGTTTCGAGCCGCATCCACAGAAAGAGTGCGGGTCACGGCGGTGAAAAATCCCAGCATGACGATATTGGCCATCATCTTTCGGCCCAGTTCCTCGGCCATGCGCGTGGCCGGAACGGCAAAGGAGCCTGCGGCCCGTTTCGGCTCCACCTGCACGAGGTCCGAGTCGAAGAGAAGAACGCTGTCCTCATGCATGAGGGGAGAGTACTTGTCGTAGCCGCCCTGGGACATGCACACCAGAATGTCCGGGCGCCGAACGTACGGGTAATGGATGACCCGGTCGGAGATGATCACCTGGGCGCTGCAGGCCCCACCCCTGGCCTCGGGACCGTAAGACTGAGTGAGAGTGCTCTCCCTGCGATCCCAGAGGCTGGCAGCCCGGCCCACGATGAGGCCCGCCAGGACGATGCCCTGGCCTCCGAAGCCGGTAATCAGGATCTCCTTTCGACTTGGAACGGGATCGGGCTGCTGCTTCATGATTCCTTCCCCACGACTCTTCCGGACGAGGATGCGATACCTCGACAAGGATGGTTGGTTTCGACTGTTTTCATGCTCCTTTTCCCTGGCTCGATGTCGTCGCCATGGCTGCCGGGCGGGAAGATCGCTCATATCGGTCGAGAAACGTAGGTTTTTCCACGTCCACGAACTTCCCGAGGGTGATTCCTCGTTCATAGTCCAGGACGGCCTCGGCGGGATGGGCGTTGTTTCGGATGATGGTCCGTTCCTGGTAAAGCTTGAGGGTGTCCAGGGGTTTTTCCCTGTTTCGCCGCCCATAGCCCGTGGGACAGGGAGCCAGGACCTCGATGAACGCAAAGCCTCGATGTACGATGGCTTCTTCCATGGACTTGGTGAGGTCTCGAGTGTGCAGGATGGTCCACCGTGCCACGTAGGTGGCCCCGGAGGCGAAAGCCAGCAACGGCAGGTTGAAGGGAAGCTCCGGATTTCCAAAGGGGGTCGTGGTGGTCCGTGCCATGGGGGGTGTCGTGGCCGCCGCCTGTCCTCCCGTCATGCCGTAGTTGAAGTTGTTCACGCAGATCACCGTCAGGTCCATGTTGCGCCTGGCCGCATGGATGAAGTGGTTTCCGCCGATGGCGAAGAGGTCCCCGTCTCCGCTGAACACAACGACGTTGAGCTCCGGGTTGGCCAGCTTCAGCCCCGTCGCGAAAGGGATCGCCCTTCCGTGGGTGGTGTGGTAGGAATCCAGCCGAACGTAGCCCGCAGCTCGGCCCGAGCAGCCGATCCCCGATACCATCACCGTTTTGACCAAATCCACGGCGCTGTTCTTCAAGGCTACCAGGCAGGAAGAAAAGGCCGTTCCGATGCCGCAACCCGGGCACCAGATGTGAGGGATACGGTCCGTGCGAAGGAGCTCATCCAGGGGATGTTCGGATTTGTGCTTCGGTCGATGCATTTAGGCTCCTTGGATTTTCCGCAGGGTTTCCAGGATCTGCTCCGGGGGAATGACCGAACCCCCGCTGTGTCCCACCAGGAAGGACGGCGCCTGCCCCCCTGCGCATCGTTCCACTTCGAGGTGGATTTGTCCGAGGTTGATCTCGACCGTTACCAGGGCCCGCACTCTCTGCGCCAGGCGACGGATCTGGTCCTCGGGGAAAGGCCACACAGTGATGAGCCTCAGGAGACCCGCTCGAATTCCCAGGGATCGAGCCTCGTCCACGGCGGAAAAGCTGCTCCTCGAGGAAACCCCGTAGGACACAAGGGCGATGTCGGCGTCCTCGAGCCGATAGGATTCCGTTTGAATGATTTTATCCAGGTTCCGCCGGATCTTTCCGGTGAGTCGGTCCAGCATGGCCGCTTGAGCTTCCGCCGTCATGACGGGGTATCCCCGCTCGTCGTGAGTCAGGCCCGTAACGTGGACTCGGTATCCCGTACCCGCAATGGCCATGGGCGCCACACCACCGGGACCGGCTTGAAACGGCTTAAACCGGTCCTTCCTTCCCTTGGGAAGAACCCGGTCCCTCGTGTGGATCGCACCGGCCTCGGGGATGACCACCCGTTCGTGGATGTGTCCGATGACCTCGTCCGTCATGATGAGCACCGGGGTGCGGAACTGTTCACTCAGGTTGAAAGCCGCAATGGTTTGGTAGAAAAGCTCCTGGGGCGAGGCCGGGGCCAGGGCGATGATTTCGTAGTGGCCGTGCGATCCCCACCGGGCCTGCATCATGTCTCCCTGGGCCCCGAGGGTGGGAAGCCCCGTGGACGGCCCCGCCCGCTGTACGTTCACAATGACACAGGGGGTTTCCGTGCAGATGGCCAGGCCCAGGTTTTCCATCATGAGGCTGAAGCCCGGTCCCGAAGTGGCCGTCATACTCTTGGCGCCGGCGCAGGAAGCCCCCGCAACGGCGGCCATGGCGGCAATCTCGTCTTCCATCTGGATAAAGACTCCTCCCACCTCTGGCAGACGGTGCGCCATGTGCTCGGCAATCTCCGTGGCGGGAGTGATGGGATAGCCGGCAAAAAAGCGGCATCCCGCCGCCAGAGCTCCTTCGGCACACGCCGCGTCTCCACTGATAAAATGCTCACCGGTCAGCACCGCAGGCTTCATCAAACATCCTTCCCGAAGAGGCAAACTCATTTCATGGCAACCGGATTTCAGGCGGACCGCGCCCGGGGAGGATCGGGGGCCGCCTCCACCGAAAAAATGGCGAAATCCGGGCAGATGATTTCGCAATAATGGCAGTTCACACAAAGGTCCGGCTTTTTCACCCGAGGGGGGTGATATCCCTTGCTGTTGAATTTATTGGACACCTCGAGAACATCCCGCGGGCAGTATGCGATGCAGTAGCCGCACCCTTTGCATCTTTCTTCGAGGATATGCACGATTCCTCGGGTCACCTGAACGAGGTCCGTGTCCAGTGGAGTTCGCCAGTACTTCATGTTTGCCCTTCCTTCCCCGTTGGGGGCTTACCGTCGAGGCCCCGGAGGGGGTCTTTCCACGGGTTGCCCCGGGGCCTCGTTCCAAATGCAGGCGACCTTACGAGGGAACGTGGTGCCCCTCGAGTCACCCTCCCCCACGGAACCGCCCGGCAGGAGTCCACGATCGAGGACACGGAATTCTATGTAATCCATGGAGTAAGTCAAGGTCTTTTCTGTAAGCACGAGAGGTTAATTTGACAACCCTGGAAGATTTTTTAGGGGGGTATCATGAAAAAGGTCGAAACCTCCTCGTATGAGCATGGTAATCTGCTACCAGACCGAAGAGGCAACTAACTGGAAGAGGGGGTGACAAAAAGAATTCTGCCGAATGGGTCGCCAAATTCCGCCGGGAAAACAGGGGGAGGATCGGCATGTCAACCCTATGCCACAGCGTCCCGAAAGCTTTCCTTCCTCAGGACACCTTTCCCTCCCCCGGTTTGGGGTGAGTCATGAGTGGAAAGTTTTTGGATCTGCCGGGGTTCGTTGGCAGAGGTTCGGCATCGGAATCCCTGGGCCTTTGGTGGGAAGGTTTCTGTGGGGGGAGCGGCCGACGGAGGAACCGTCCTCGGATTCTTTAAGGCCACGAGGGAGAACCTCGACATCGCTCAATCGATTCTGCAAGTTGCCTGGGCGCTATGAGAAGACCAATCCGAGCGATCATTGGCACCTCCTCTGCTTTACCAACTGTGACGCAATAGGATCGAAACATCCATTTCTTTCTGTTCCCGGTGGCTGGATGGTCGTGTCGCTTCGAGGAAGGCTCTCGCTCACGGCGCTTTCCCTTCACCGGCCTCCAGGTGGTCAAGCGGACTCACGACAGCCCGCAGGTCCTTTTGCATCACGTGGGTATAGATTTCCGTGGTCTTTACGTCCTCATGTCCCATGAGCTCCTGCACGACCCGGATGTTCACACCGTTCTCGAGTAGATGGGTGGCGAAGCAGTGTCGAAAGGTATGGCAGGTCACGTGCTTCAAAATCTTCGCCCGGTCCACGGCCATTTTGACCGCTTTCTGGAGCCCCGATTCCAGGACATGATGGCGTCGCACCGCCTTCGTGCGAGGGTCGGTGCTCAAGTTCTTGGACGGAAACACGTACTGCCACCGGAAATCCTTCGCGGCTCCGGGGTATTTTCTCGAAAGCGCCGGCGGCAGGAAGACTTCTCCCGCTCCGTTGGCCAAATCCTGCTCGTGAAGCTGCTTCACCTTCTGAAGATGTGCCTGGAGCTCCGCGTGAATGGAATGGGGAAGCAGCGTGGCCCGATCCTTGTCCCCTTTGCCGGCACGAATCGTCAGGAGGCATCGGTCGAAATCGAGGTCCTTGACGCGGAGCCGGACGCACTCCATCAGGCGCAGCCCGCCTCCGTAGAGGAGCTTGGCCATGAGGAGATGAGTCCCTTTCATTTCAGAGAGTACACGCTTCACCTCCTCCTGTGTCATGACAACCGGGAGCATCGGGCGGCGCTTGGCCCGAACGGCCTCGATCCTGCCCTCGACCGGCTGGTCGAGCACCTCCCGATAGAGGAAAAGGATCGCGTTGAAGGCCTGATTCTGCGTGGAGGCCGAAACCTTCAATTCGGTCGCCAGATGACTCAAAAAGGCATCGATCTCCACCTTCCCCATGTCCCTGGGATGGGTCCGGCTTCCGTGAAACTTGATGAATCGAAGGATCCAGTCGCAGTAGGCCTTCTCTGTGCGGTAAGCATAGTGGTGATACTGCAGCACCTGCCGCACCTGGTCCATCAAGCGCAGATCAGGATCTGGTCTGAATTTCCCCTTGCTTTCCATCTTTCCGCCGTATATGTTTAAAAGAGATGGAGAAAGGCCTCAATTTGGGCTGTTTTTCTTTTTCAATATTACAATACATGGAAAATTTACCATGCTATAGAGGCAATATCAAGGAAACTATTCCATCTATTGAGATAGTTA
>JAGPLX010000105.1:2063-3588 GCA_018053185.1 Syntrophobacteraceae bacterium | reverse complement strand
CATCCATGCCGTGGACAATCGATTCCAGCTGCTCGAGGCAAAGCCTTGTGGTTTCATGATGGCCTGTGCCGAAGGCACGACCGGGGTCCATGAGGATGACCAGGTCCCGCGGACCTGCCTCCACGGATTCCCATGTCGGGCAAATCACAAATCGACTTCCGACCCTCAGGGGCTTGAAATGCTCCTTCCATCGATCCGCCCATCCTTCATCCACCACCAGGGACGTGTCGTACACGACCTCTCCCGACACGGAACAGCGGCTGCGGACTTCTTCGATCAGCCGAGTGAGCCGCGACTCCCATCTCCCTTGAGCCTCGTCCCCATCGAGGTAGAAGCAGAAACCGGCGGAAATCATTTCCACACCGACGCCAAAGGCTTCCGCCACTTCCATGGCCGTCTCCTCCGCCAACGCCTCGGGGCAGGAGACTTCCACCCGAACCCACCGGGCCTTCCCGTCAGCTTTCATACATTCTCACTTCCTCAAATCGCCCGGACACCCGGGAACCACTGCCCGGGCACCTTCCGGGGAATGAAACCCTCCCCCTGGTTAGAGAGGCGGTTTTTTTCAGGAGCGGTTCAAGTCGCCGTGAGTCATCCAGCTCATCATAGCGGATCACGACGAAGATCGGAACAGCCTGTCGGAAGAGTTTCCGCCCGGAGACGGGCGGAGGATCCCAAGGACATTCCTTTCTTCCTCGAAGGAGAACCCTGCGACGGGAACCGCCGGAGGGGCAAATTCCGGGGGGGGCGCCCAGAGCCGGAGGTTTACCAAATGAAAAATCGGCTTTTACTTCATTCCGCTAAAGAGGCTTTAATGATAGGCCTTATACCAATAAGTCCCTGAGAGCTCCTTCGATGAAGGGAAACTCGAACTCGAAGCCTTTATCGAGAAGCTTTCCGGGATAGGCTCTTTGCCCTTTAAGAAGCACAGTCCCAAATTCTCCCAGGATCAGGCGCAGGAGGAACGCGGGAACGGGAGGCAGCACAACGGGCCTCCCAAGAACCTTGGCCAGGCTCTTGGTCAGATCGGCATTGCGGACAGGGTTCGGAGCCACACAATTCATGGGGCCGGATATATCCGGCCTCCCAGCGGCAAACATCATGGCCCGAAAAAGGTCTTCGATATGGATCCACGGAAACCACTGTTTTCCACTACCCAGGCGAGTGCCCATATGGGCTCGAAAAATCCGAACCATTTGTTCTAGCGCACCGCCTCCCTTCCCCATCACGATTCCAAAGCGGCAAAGAACCACGCGGGCACCGTAGCCTTCCGCTTTCCTGGCTTCGCCTTCCCACGCCCTTGCCACTCGAGCCAGGAAATCCTCGCCGGGAGGAGCGCTTTCATCGAGTAGTGTATCTGCAAGGCTGCTTCCATAGTACCCCACAGCCGACCCACTCAGCAGGACCTGTTCCCTTTGAGAGCGGGACATGGCCTCCACAAGATTTCGCGTGGTGAGTACTCGACTCTCGAGGACGGCTCTTTTGGCCTTTTCGCTCCAATAGGTAAAAATGGAGGCTCCAGCTA
>JAGPLX010000105.1:0-1963 GCA_018053185.1 Syntrophobacteraceae bacterium | reverse complement strand
AGCAGGACCTGTTCCCTTTGAGAGCGGGACATGGCCTCCACAAGATTTCGCGTGGTGAGTACTCGACTCTCGAGGACGGCTCTTTTGGCCTTTTCGCTCCAATAGGTAAAAATGGAGGCTCCAGCTAGATTGATGAGCAAATCATGGGTCGGCACTCTTCCCTGCCAGTCACCGGGTTTGGTTGAATCTCCAAGTACATAATGGACCCACTCCCTCTCCCGCAATGGCTCCCTGGGAGTTCTGGACAGCACGGAAACCTCGTGCCCCTCCTGAATCAGCCTTCCGAGCAGATAGCTTCCCACAAAACCCGTACCGCCCGTGATGAATACCTTCATGACATTGCCGTCCTGGTCCGCAATCCGGCTGGAACGCCCGGATCCACCCTCTGTTCTTTTTGTCCCGAACTTATGCCGCACTCCCTCTTTTCCCGAGCGGAGTCGGTGAACTCGACGCATCGATGGCCCCAAGGGCCTCCTTCGCCAAGTCACCCACCCGCCTGGTTATCAGCTGGTGATCGAGATAGATCCGAATCTCCGAAGAATCCGACTTCAGGGAAATCAGAGCGCTCCGGGCCTCCTTGGCCCCCAGGGATCCCAGAATCCACGAGGAAAGCCCCCGGAGAAACGGATCGCGGCTACCGAGATAAGGAAGGACGCAGCCGTAGCTCTCCTTCAAGCGTTCCGGCTTTGTTTGAGCTACCCTGCCAAGACCCCAGAGAGCCCCTCGACCGAGCAAAGGGTTGTCCAATGGATTCCCGTCCTCCCGCACATACGAGACCAGAATGTGGAGGTATTCGTCCGCCAGGGCGTCATGCCTTGCCAGGACCTCTCCCATGGCCTCGGGAATTCCCCATCCGATTCCCCCCGACTCATCGTTGAGGTTCCACATGAAACGCCGCATCATCACTCGAGCGGACTCCATATCCTCTTCCGCCACCTTCGCCACCAGGGAGCCGACCGCTTCCACGCTTTTCCATTTCAAGGATTCGTCCGTGCTGCACAGGAAGGCAAGCAAAACATTGAGGATCATCCTGGGTGATCGAGCGAGGGCATGAAGTTCTCCCTCCATGTCCCCCGATCGAAGCACAGCTTCGACCTGCGACTTGAGATTCGCCATGGACCATATACTACCGGACCGATTGCAGAGCATGATCAAGATTCCTCCCACCGGATGCACCCCGACGGCCGGCAGTTGACGGCTCCCTGGGTGCAGGCCCGGGCTTCGAGATCGCATTGCATGAACCCTCCGGCCTCGATGCAGCCGGGCGGACTTCTACTGAAAACCCGGGGACGAAGGTCCGGGCAAGCCTCGGAGACAACGCCTCCCCTGTATCCACCGGTACTGATTTTTCGTTTTTCCATGAGGAGAGGAGCCTCGTGATTTGGAGAAGCTGCCCAGGCAGACAAGCCCGGCACGGAGATGCTGCTCTCGCTAGGGGGGAGAAAAAATGCACTCCGCGTACGTAAAAATTGACCGCGTCGTGGAACCGGACCCTTTGTGAGTTGGCGGAAGCGCATGGGAATCGAACCCACCCGGGACAGCCTTCACTCCCCTGCACCGGATTTGAAGTCCGGTTACACACACTGAGGTGGAACCCACCAACAACCTCGCGGAGCGGGCAATCAGACCTGCGGTCCAGTGGAGAAAGCTCTGCTTTGGAAATCAGTCTGAGGCAGGGGAGCGTTTCACAGAAAGAATCCTTACGGTCACCAGGACCTGCCGACTCCAGGGGAAAAACCCCTTCCATTTCCTCTCCGATCTCATGTACGCTGCATTCCACGGATTGCAGCGCCCCTCTCTGCTCGGCTAGTGGTCCACAAGGTTGGTGAACGATTAGATGCGCCGGTAAAGCCGGCAAGGAGTTGTGGATGAAAGAGCCATACGGTGAAGGCTTAGCGAGCCACACCGGCCCCGAGTCATGCGCAGGTGCCCGTAAGGACACAGGCGAAGCGTTGACAGGGGC
>JAGPLX010000051.1 GCA_018053185.1 Syntrophobacteraceae bacterium | reverse complement strand
GACATAGCCGGGCCTCAGGATCACCGTGGTGATGCCTCGCTTTCCCAGCTCGAGACCCACGCTTCGGTACAGGGCTTCGGAGGCCAGCTTGGACGCCGCGTAGAATCCTTGTCCCGGGTTGGGGTTCTCGGCTGCCGCCGAGGAAACGTACACCATTCTTCCTCTCTTGTGGCGCAACATGATCCTGGCTGCATTCTTGAGAAAATGAGCCCTGGCCGATACGTTTTCCATGAAATACCGCTCTACGGCCTGGTCATCCGACGCAGCCACAAGCTCTTCGTAATCGCTGTGCGCAAAGTCCACCAGGAAATCCAGGGGCTCTTCTCCCCATTCATCCGGGAAAGTGTCCAGGGTGGCTTTGTTTCCCAGGTCCAAACGACGGGATTCATAGCGGTTCGGCAGGTCCTCGAACGCCCGCGCGATGCGCTCGAGTCCGCCTTTGTTTCGGTAGGTGAGGACAGGCTGCAGGGAGCGCTGAATCATGGCTCTTGCCAGGTGGAGGGCCAGCTCGCAGGAACCTCCCAGGATGAGGGCTCGATCCCCCGCGTATTCCAAGGTCATCTCCTCAACGATCCGGTCACCAACTTCCTGTTTTGGGAAGATAGGAAACACTGAAAAGTCTCGTCCCGGATCTCGATCCGAAAGTCGTAGAGGCCTGGGACGAGGAATTCTCGAAAGCGGAAGTTCTCGACGACAATCCTTCGATCCGGAAATCCCGCAGCCCGCGCGATCCTTAAAAAAGCCTCGACGACCAAGCTTCCGGGAACCACGGGCCGATCCGGGAAATGATCTCTGTAGATGGGATCGGCGGGGTCAAAAAGGATCCTGCCGATCCAAACTTTTTTCTCCATGAGGTAGGTGCTCCTACCCATCTTCCGTGACGGCTCGAATGGAGTCGTACACCACGGTGCACAGGGTGTCGATCTGTTCCTTGTCGATGGCGAGAGGGGGCATGAGTACAATCACGTCCCCCAAGGGGCGGATGATGACGCCCCGTTTCCTTGCCTCCAGGATCACCCGGTATCCCACCATACGATCGAGTGGAAAGGGTTCTTTCGTCGTTTTGTCTGCCACCAGCTCGATCCCCACCATGACCCCACACTGGCGCACATCTCCCACGTAGGGGAGAGAGCGGAAGGGTTCGAGCCTTCGGCCCAGGTGAAGGATCTTGTCTTGCAGGGATTCGAGCACTTGCTCCTCGCGGAAAATGTCCAGACTGGCCAAGGCCACGGAACATCCCAAGGGGTTTCCCGTGAAGGTATGACCGTGGAAGAAGGTCTTGAATTCTTCATACTCCCCGAGAAAGCCTTCATAGATTTCCTCTTTGGCCAGAGTCGCCGCGAGGGGCAAATACCCGCCGGAAATGCCCTTGGCCAAAGCCATGAGATCCGGCGTGACCCCCTCGTGTTCGCAAGCAAACATTTTCCCGGTCTTTCCAAAGCCCACCGCGACTTCATCTGCGATCATGAAGACGCCGTAGCGCGTGCACAGGTCCCGCACTCCACGGAGGTAACCTCGAGGATGGACCAGGATGCCGGCGGCGCCCTGGACCAGGGGTTCGATGATCACGGCTGCGACCTCGTGAGCATGCTGCTCGAGAATTTTCTCGAGCTCCGCCAGGCACGCCATGGAACACGTGTCGGGGGTACGATCCAGCGGACAGCGATAACAGAACGGTGAGGGAGTCCGGTAGGTAGGGAAGAGCAGTTTTTGATACATGGAATGGAACAGGTCGATGCCGCCGACACTCACCGAGCCGAGGGTGTCTCCATGGTAGGAATTGGACAGACACACGAACCGGGTCTTGAGAGGGCTTCCATTGGGAGACTGCTGGTGATACTGGAAGGCCATCTTGAGAGCGATTTCCACGGCCGTGGCTCCGCTGTCCGAATAGAAAACACGGGTCAGGCCGGAGGGGGCGATTTCGATGAGCCTTTTTGCCAGCAGGATGGAGGGAACATTGGCCAGTCCCAGCAGGGTGGAGTGGGCGATCCGGTCCACCTGTTCCTTGAGGGCCCGGTCGAGTTTGTCCTTCCGGTGCCCGTGGACGTTGGTCCACAGGGAGGACACGCCGTCCAGGTACAAATTGCCCTCCACGTCCTTGAGATAACAGCCTGCGCCCTCTTCGATGATGAGGATCTTTTCCTGGGTCCAGGCACGCATCTGGGTGAAGGGGTGCCAGAGATATTTCTTATCGTCTTCTTCCAGCTGTCGGGTTCGAGATGAGATCGGTTCCATTGGAACTCCCGGAGTTGTGGTTCGAGCAAGAGTCGAGAGGATGAAAAGTCGCCGCACGGCTGTCCCAGTGCTTCTGGTACCAGGAGCTGAATCTTTTGTCAACTCCAATAAAGATATTGGTTAACCATCCACGGAGTTCCCATGCGGGGAGTGTGTTGATTCAAGGGTATCGGACTGATACACTGATTAAAAACCGGCATTGGGCGCCGGGGTCGGGTTTTTCTGCCTGAAAAGGAGGGTATCTCATGGGAAAAAGGGGGTCGGATTCGGCATGTGGTGGAACCAGGATCAGGGGGTTGGATCTCCGGTGTTCTCAGTGTGGCGGGGAGCTGCCCCTGCAGCATCCCCACATCGTGGTGGAGAGATTGGATGAGGACGACAACTTGATCTGTGAGTCCTGTTATGAATCACGGATCCTCCGCAACAATCCTGTGAAATGATGAATCGTGCGGTCTTTCTGGAGCTTTCCGAAGAAAAAGAGAGGCCGACACAGCCATTGCTGTCTCGGCCTCTTATTGTTTCATGGGTAGGATAGGTCTTTAGTTTTCCACGATTTTCCTCTTGAGGAAGTATCCCTCGGGATCGCACTTGGTCCTCAGGAGCATGAGGTCATGCTCCGTGGGAAGGGCCATTTCCTTGACATCCGGAGGAATGATGAGTTCGAAGTCCACCAGTTCCTGGATGGCCTGGGGGCTTTTGCCGGGCAGGTATTCCAGGAGCATCATTCGTTTGGATTCGGGGTGAAATCCAAACAGGGCCTGGTTCGTGATGACGCGGTAGGGGCCGGAACCCATGACACCCGCCTTGTCCCGGTAATCGGGGGACCCGTCTCCAAACCCGATGCTGGTGATGAAATCCACCTTTTTCACAAACCGCCTCTTCTCGAGGGCCATAATGGCAATGGTTTTTTCGCAGTTGGCGGCCATGGCGCCTGCTCCGCCGCTTCCGGGGAACCGAACCCTGGGCTTCAGATAGGTCCCGCCCTCATAGGTGGAGCAAACGTTGCCGTACATGTCGATCTGGGCACCGCCGATGAAGGCGTAGTCGGCGTAGCCTCTCTGGGTCAGCTCGAAGAGAGCGCAAAGACCCTTGGCGAACACTGCCTTGCGGAAGGCACGTGTGTCACCTACGGACAGGGGCATGCCCTGCTCGAGGATCGACGCCAGGGACCCGGCCTCGAAGATCAGGTTGACATTGGGGGCGTGGGTCAGCTGAGCATGCATGGAAGCGATGATGGGCAGACCCGTGCCGACAAATATGATGGTGTTGTCTTCCAACACCCTGGAGCCTGTGAAAGCGATCATTTCATAGGGATTGACATCAGCAATCGATACCATGTCTGTTTCTCCTTCCTTCTAGACGTTCTTTGGCTTTGCGATCGAGGACCCGCTTACGAGAGAAGGATCGGCTGTCCACCGTCCATTTTTCTCAGCTCGATCAGCTTCTTGTGGGGCACGATCTTGGCGATGAAATCATCGTACGTATCGCAGCCGAAAATGTAATTGTCGTAGTACTCCTTCAGCTTGTCCTTGTTGCCCGTTTTCCGGAATTCGTCGCAAATGGTGCGGAATTTGAGGAAATGTTCCATATCGAACCAATACATGCCGTACACTGCCCCGGGGTAGGATCCGAACTGCTGTTCGCAGACCGCATCCACTACCGGATAGGGAATTTCCGTCAAATTCGGATAACGGCGAATGGCCATATTGTCGAGGATTACCTCGGTGCTCACGATGGTGTGGGCCGCCGCCATGGCGATTTCAGGACAGGTGCACAGAGAACCGAAGATTCGAGCGTTGCCGTACATGTCTGCCGCCGGGACATGGACGAGACCCACATCCGGGTTGCAGGCGGGCAGAAGATAGACGTTCCTCTTGCTGAACGGGCATTCGATCATGGCGCCGCGATTGACCAGCTCCATGTCGGAGCCGCCGTGGTCGCGAACCGGGATAAAGGAGAGCCCCATGGCGCCGGCCTTGAATCGGGCCGACATTCCATAGTTGGTGTAGTCGTCGATTTCGATCATCTGGTTTCCGGCGAGGTATCGGAGAAGGGGAGCGATTCCGATGACCTCGTATCCCCACCAGGCCAGCTCTATCCTTTTGATGGACACGTGGTCCGGGTTGAGGATCATGGCGCCTGCAAGCCACTCACAGCAAATGGAGTTGGATTGAAAGGAAAGGGTGAGGTTTCTGGCGCCCTTTTTGACGACATTCCAGATAAGAGCCGTGGGAACGCGGGTATTGACGAATCCGCCGATGCCGATGTTCATTCCGTCCTTGACGTACTTCTCGACGGCCTGTTTTATGGGCATTCTTTTGTCGATCATGCCCTTGTTCTTGGCAACGGCAACTTTCCTTGCCTGTTCCGGCGTGGGCCCCCAATACTCGAATTTGGTCTTTCTTTCCCTCAGCTTCGCGATAGACTCTTTGTCAACCTGGGTAATCTCTACAATTTTCGAATTAACTCCCGTGTTCATTTGCTGTCTCCTCCAAAATAAGGTTCCACCTCGATAGTTGCCGTTCTCACGGATGTTTCAAGAACGACGCGATTCATCCCCCGGTTCCGCGAACACCTGTGACCCGCCATCCCTTGGATAAACCTCCGCTTGGCAGATCGATTTCTCCTCTTTTTGCTCTCACAATGAGGTAGTCTGGCCCCGAGGGGTGTATATGCCCCTCGATCCTACTGGGACTTTAAAACGATTCGTCTAGATTAAGAAACGATGCCGGCTGCTAAATCACTTACGAGGCAGTAATACTTGCCGGAGTTCTTGTGGACCGTTCCCCCGGGGACTCATAAAAAGCCCCACTCCTTGAAAAAGCGCACAAGCCTCGACGAGCATGCTGAGCGAAGAACAACCGTTCCCGTCCGTGCAGAAGCCGCAATAGTTGTGAGGAGTATGTCGAGTTGGAATTGAAGGTTGCTAGCACTACAGATCGAGTGAACCTACTCTTACAAAAAAACTCCCTTCTGTCAAATGATTTCGCGGGCACGAGGAAAAGAAATTGGGCTTGAAGTCGGACCGAACGTCGGCCCGATGCTCCCGCCCCGTGCAGTGAAGTCATTGATCGGTGCCGGGAGTCGTGTTATACGTTTGCGCATAAAACACACGGGACCTCACACTTATTAAGGATACGTATGGGAGCGGTGGAGAAGACCTACCAGGAGATCAATGAAAAGATTCGCAAGGGAAAAGCCGTCGTGGTGACGGCGGAGGAGATGATCGGGCTCGTCAGGAAAAAGGGGCCGGCTCATGCCGCCCGGGAAGTCGACGTAGTCACCACGGGGACGTTCGCTCCCATGTGTTCCTCCGGAGCATTCATCAATTTCGGGCATACCACGCCTCCCATCAAAGCGTCCAAAGTATGGCTCAACGATGTGCCGACCTACGCTGGTCTGGCGGCGGTGGACATTTACATCGGGGCGACGGAACCAACCTTCGATGATCCCCTGAACAAAATTCCTCCAGGTCATTTCGAATACGGCGGCGGGCATGTGCTCCATGACCTGGTGAGTGGAAAACCCATCCGCCTGAGAGCCGAAGCGTACGGGACCGACTGCTATCCCAATCGCAAGGTCGAGATGACCGTTACCTTACAGGATCTCCCCTACGCGGTTCTCTGTAATCCTCGCAATGCCTACCAGAATTATAACGTTGCGGTGAACCTTTCTCAGAAGACCATCTACACGTACATGGGAACGCTGAAACCGAGGCTGGGAAACGCCAACTACTCGACATCGGGACAGCTCAGCCCACTTCTGAACGATCCGTACTATCGAACGCTGGGCCTCGGCACCCGCATCTTTTTGGGGGGGGCACAAGGATTCATTGTCTGGCCCGGTTCGCAACACAACCCGAACATTCCCCGTCTGGACAACGGGATCCCCCGGGTTCCGGCTGGGACCTTGATGGTCATGGGAGATCTCAAACAGATGAGCCCCCGGTGGTTGAAAGGCGTGAGCCTTTTGGGTTACGGGTGTTCCCTGGCTGTGGGACTTGGCATCCCCATTCCCGTCCTGGACGAGGAGATGGCGATGTACACGGGGGTTTCCGACGAAGACATCGTCGCACCGGTTCGGGATTACAGCTTCAGCCGGCCGGAGCCTCTTTGTGAGGTGACCTACGCCCAGCTCAGGTCTGGATCCATCGTAGTGGAAGGCAAACAGGTGCCCACGGTGCCTCTGTCCAGCTATGTTCGTGGAAAAGAGATCGCAAATATCCTTAAAGATTGGATCCAAAAAGGAGAATTCCTCTTAGGAGAACCCCAGCAATTGCTGCCGACCGTGACACCGCGGAAGCAGGAAGTGGGACCGTCCCTTTCAGTAAATGCCGGGTGTGAACCCATCCCCTGACTCCATTTCAGGGAATAACCGAAGCAATTTCCATCACTTTCGCCAACCCGACGTCGGAGTTTCATGGACGAAATCGATGTTTCCCGGTTTCTTTCCGCACAAGGATAAGCTCGAAGTCCTGGCATCCGTCCTCGAATCCTGTGACCGACCGGCCATCGCCTTTTCAGGAGGGCAGGACAGTACATTCCTCGCCTGGTTCCTCCGGGCGTTTCTGGACCGCAGGCCCCATTGCCTGCTTGCGGACAGTGCCCTTCTGAGCGGGCGCGAGCGCACGCACGCGCTGCGCACGGCCGAGGAGTTGGGCCTGCCCCTGGATTCCATCCACTTGGGCCTTTTGGATGTGCCCATGATCCGGAAGAACTCGACTCAACGCTGCTACCACTGCAAAAAGGAGCTCATGTCTCATTTCAAGAAAAGGGCTCGGGAGGTCGGCTGCTCCATTCTACTGGACGGCACCCATGCGGGGGACCGGGGTTTTCGTCCGGGGCGTAGAGCCCTGGTCGAGCTGGAAGTCCTCAGTCCTCTCGAAAGGGCGGGCTTGGACAAACAGGCCATGGGCGAGATCCTCAGGGCTGCGGGTCTTTCCTCATGGACCCGGCCGTCCCAGTCCTGTCTTGCTACACGTGTTGCCTATGGGATGCCCTTGTCTGCCTCGCTCCTCGGCAGAATCGAGCAAGCGGAGGACCTTCTTTGGAAGCTGGGATGCCGTCAGGTGAGGGTTCGCTGCGAAAGATGGGGAGCTCGGATCGAGGTGGATCCTCGGGACTTTTCTTTGCTCGTCCACGAAGAAAACCGCAAGGAGGTTCTCAGCCGGTTGGAGGACCTGAGGTTTGTTCGAGTGGCTCTGGATTTGAAAGGATACCGAAGCGGAAGCTGGGATGAAGGTCCAGAGCCGGGCGACGCCGGAACAGCGGCAGAGAACCGAGTGGCCAGGGATCTATTGTAAAGGATATGCATGACCAGGAGGCTCAAGGGAATCGGGTTGATCAGCGGAGGGCTGGACAGCATTTTGGCGGTGAAGGTGCTCCAGGAGCAGGACTTGGACCTGCTGGGAGTGGTTGTGGTCACACCTTTCTTTCGTCACCCGAGGATATCGGACCTCTCCGCCACCCTCAACATCCCCGTCCGGGTCATCGACATCGGGGCCCGCTACCTCGATATGCTCAAAGATCCCCGCTACGGGTATGGAAGGAACATAAATCCCTGTATCGACTGCCATGGGCTCATGTTGCGGGAAGCGGGGAGACTCATGGACCGAGAAGGGGCGGATTTTCTCTTTACGGGGGAGGTCCTGGGACAAAGGCCCATGAGCCAAAGAAGAGATGCATTGCGCAGCGTTGAAAACCTCTCGGGGTATCCCGGCAGGGTCCTGCGGCCTTTGAGTGCCCGGCTTCTGCCTCCCACTCTCATGGAGAGCCGTGGGGAGATCAATCGCGACAAACTGCTGGATCTTCAGGGGAGGTCCCGCAAGAGGCAGATGGTCCTGGCGGAGTTCTACGGAATCCGGGAATATGCCCAACCGGGCGGAGGATGTATGCTCACCAAGGAGGGATTTGCCCGGAGACTTCGGCTCCTTCTCGAGAGCCGCCCGCACACGACCCTTCGAGAGGTGGAATTCCTGAAGCATGGACGGTGTTTTCAGTTGCCCCGGGGGGGAATCCTCATCGTGGGGCGCCAGAAAATCGACAACGAGCATCTCGAAGCCCTGGCCTCGGAAAACGAGGCGGTCCTGAGGGTCAAGGACTACCCGAGCCCCGTGGGGCTGCTTCTGTCCCCGGTGGATGCCTCGGACCTGTCCTCTTCGGCCGCCCTGGTAGGGTCTTACAGCGATGCCCCTGCCGACAAGCCGGTCCGGGTGGAGTGGAGGCTGGGATCGAGAATGGGAATCCTGGTGGTGGAAAAGGACGAAGGCAATGCCTTGAGGAAATTTCTCGTCTGACCGACAGGAATCAGAGGGAAGGTTCGGAGCCGTAGTCACAGTAAGGTCGGAGGGGGCATATTTCGCACCTGGGTTTTCGTGCCTGGCAGAGGGTCCTTCCATGCTGGATCATCTGGTGGGAAAACAAGGTCCATCGATCCCCGGGCACGAGGGCCATGAGGTCCCGCTCGATTTTATCGGCGTCCTTGTGCCGGGTCAAACCAAGGCGCCGGGCCACTCTGCTCACGTGCGTGTCCACCACGATTGCCGGGATGCCAAACGAGTTGCCAAGAACCACGTTGGCGGTTTTTCTCCCGATCCCCGGAAGTTGCACCAAGAGATCCAGGTCTTGCGGGACTTCTCCCCCGAAGCGCTCGGCAATAATCTTGCAACACTCCCGAATGTTTCTGGCCTTGTTCCGATAGAAACCTGTGGACTTGATATGGGCTTCGAGTTCCTCGATGGGGGCATCGGCGTAGTCTCGCGCCGTGGGGTATTTCTCAAAGAGAGCCGGAGTTACCCGGTTCACACGCTCATCCGTGCATTGAGCCGACAGGATCGTGGCCACCAAGAGCTCGAGGGGGTTATGAAAGTGCAGGGAGCAGCGAGCTTCGGGGTACATACGGTCCAGCAACTGAAGGACCGAGGCTGCCTTTTCCTCGAGAGGCGGTTCCGCGTAGGGGCGGGGAATTCGATCGTCGGCGTCCATGGAGCGAAAATCCTTGGAAAAAAACGGCTTGAAGGACGGTCGGAAGCACCGTATCCAAAGACGAGGGCTCTTCTATGTCAAACTTCCCATTGGAATTCAAGAGAAAACACTTTATGATCCTACACAAAAACACACTTCCATGCGGAGCGGGAATTCAACCATGAGATCAGAGAAAGGAAACGGTGATCGGCTGTGGATTTCTCTTCGGAGTTGTCGCCCATGAGCTTGATGGAAGACGCGGATAGAAAGCGGTTTAAAACCATCACTTCAGCAATCCGAAGCGAAAGGCGCTCGATGAAAACCCATATTATCGTCTGCCCTTTCTGTGAAAACGGTCAACCGGTTCCTACCGACTTCGACTCGATTCACCGCTGCAACTGTGGGGCTTGTTTCAAGGTCTGCGGCAACCACGCCCTGGAGTCCAGTGTGGGGGATATCGCCGAGCAGCTTTGGAGCGAGGAGGAATTGAGCTTCATCCGGTCCGTTCCCGTGGATTTCTGCAACATTGTGGTCGAAAGAAACTTTGAAAGGCTCCTGGATCTGAAACAAAACTGTGATCCGGACGGAATCGAACGATTCTGCAAGTATGATATCAATACCCACTTGAGCCTGGTCTGGGTGAAACGGCTTTTCTGACCCTCCTTCGATCCCATGTCTTGCCCGCCGGCAACCGGAAAAAGTATCGAACTCCGGTTGCCGGGTCTTTTTCGCGCATATTCCCGCGAATCTTCCGGTGGGATGGAAAGGAGGCGGCCGGCGGCAGGGGGGATCGCCGGCTGCGCGATTCGGCTCCGATATTTATTCGGAGTCCGTTACCACGGTGATTTCTTCGTCAGGATTGTCTCGAAGCCTTGCCAGGTGAGATCCGTACCGGCTGAACATCCATAATTCCGGGATGATCTGGGAGATGAGCTCTCCGTCGTCGAAAACCCTGACAACGGAGCTCTCCGAGACCACCACGGCCACGGCATTGGTCTGCTTGGTGATGGATGCTGCGGCCACATGCCGGCTTCCCAGGCCGAGAGGCAGCTTGATTCCTTCGGAAAACGCGTCAATGTATCGACAGGCGGAAACAACGACCCCGTCGTCGGAAACCACGAATGCACCGTCCAGCTGGGACAGCTCCTTGATGGTTTCCCGCGCGTCCAGGTCTTCGATTCGTTTCAAGTGGTCGGGGTGGCCGTACAAGGGATCCAGGATGAGGGTTCGAGAACGCCTGAGAACCTCTTCCAAATCCGAAACGACGAACATGGTTCCGATACGGCGGCCTTCCCGGCCTTCCCGTGCGATTTCAACGGCAAGAGTGATCACATGCCGCAGGGTTTCCAGGTTGATTCCCCGTTTCTCGACACAGACCTCGCAAAACAGGTCATATCGAATCTTCATGTTTTGTTCTCATCCTTTGTTTCTCGTGTCTGAGCGGGTTGTCTCCCGTAAGCCGTGGGACAGCCGATCGGAACGACCCCGGGGGTAAAAGATGTGGAGTGGGCGGTACGGAAAACCAAGACTTATGCCGGGTATGAAAAAACCGGGACCATGCGGATGGGCCACCCCGCCGACATGGCTGCCCGAATATGTAAAAGAAGGGGCGATCTCTCTACACTCCCGCCTCGACGAGCGAACTCGCCGGGAGTTGGAGTCCACCTTCTTTCTTCCGCTCCCGGATGAACTTGATGGGAAGTATGGAGTTCCTTACGGCAATTCCTGCCGGAGTGATCAACCCAAGCATGGAAACAGCTGTAAAATAAACCGGATTGGGTCAGCCGTCCACCTTTTTGCCTGCAAAAAAGGTGGGATAATCCCGACGATCGAAAGGGGATGGGCGATGAGTCGAATGGGGGCAGCAGAGAACCGGGGATTCGGTAAGGGAGACGGTGGATTCCGATGGGACCTTCTTTCCAGGCGGATCGCAAGCCGCGGGACACTTCAATCCCCTCTCCCGGGGGTAAAACCAGGGAGGCTGGTAGTTCGATTCGATCCAAACCGGTGCTCGTCATTGGGGCGACGGGGTATGTGGGGGGGCGGCTGGTCCCGCGGTTGCTCGAATCGGGCTACCGCGTCCGGGTCATGGCCCGCTCCCTGTCGAAAGTCATTTGCCGCCCTTGGGGAAACCATCCCATGGTGGAGATAAGCCAGGGGGACGTACTCGACCTGGATTCCCTGAGAAGAGCGACTTCCGGGTGTTCGGCGGCCTTTTACCTGGTCCATGCCATGAGTTCTGCCCGTGAAAACTTCGCCCTGGCGGACCGGAAGGCTGCCTACCACATGGCCATTGCCGCCGCCGAAGCCCGCCTGGACCGGATTATTTACCTGGGTGGACTGGGACGAGACGACGATCCTTCCCTGAGCGAACACTTGAGATCGAGACATGAGGTGGGCAGGATCCTCCAGAGCGGCCCGGTTCCGACAACGGTACTTCGTGCCGCCATGATCCTGGGGTCGGGGAGTGCTTCCTTCGAGATGCTGCGCTACCTGGCGGATCGCCTGCCGGTCATGATCACCCCCCGCTGGGTGCAAACGCCCGTCCAGCCCATTTCCATCCGGAACGTTCTTGGATACCTCGTGGGTTGCCTGGAACACGAGGAAACCAGGGGACAAACCTACGACATCGGAGGACCCGAGGTCCTGACGTACGAAAAGATGATCCATATCTACGCGGATGTCGCCGGATTGCCCAGGAGACGCATCTTCCCTCTTCCCTTTCTTTCCCCTCATTTGAGCGCCCTCTGGATTCACCTCATCACGCCCGTTCCCGCATCCATTGCGCGTCCCCTGGCCGAAGGACTCCGCAACGAGGTCGTCTGCCAGGATCACCGCATCCGATCCATCATTCCCCAAGACCTCATGACTGCGCGAGAAACCACCGAGCGGGCCCTCGAAAAAATGCGTCTCCAGCGAGTTGAGACCCGTTGGATCGATGCGGGGGTTTTGCTGCCCCCCGAGTGGGTCCAGTGCGGGGACGCTCAGTATGCCGGCGGGACCATTCTCGAATATGGAAGTAGTGTGCTGGTGGAAGCAACTCCCGAAGATCTTTGGGAATTCGTCTCTCAGATTGGAGGGCGCACGGGGTGGTATTTCGGCAATCCATTGTGGAGGCTCCGCGGGCTATTGGACCGCCTGCTGGGAGGTTACGGCCTTCGCAGGGGAAGGCGCCCTTCCTTGGACATTTACGTGGGGGATGCCCTGGATTTTTGGCGTGTCCTCGAGATTCGACCGTTGCGCCGGTTGCTTTTGCTGTCCGAGATGAAGATGCCCGGGGAGGCCACCCTCGAGTTCAAGATCCTGCCCGCCGGGAGAAACCGCGTGGAATTGCGGCAACTCTCTCGATTTGTGCCCAGAGGGCTCCTCGGAATTCTCTACTGGTACAGTTTGTATCCCTTTCATGAGTGGATCTTCAGCGGAATGTTGACCTCCATCGCCAAAAGGGCGGGCAAGGTCATCCTCAAGGGTCCCGATCGTTTTACCCCCAAGCTGCGGCAGTCCTGATCTTTTCCCGTCGAGAGTCCCTGAAGAAGGGATTTTTGCACGGCGAAGGGCTCTTTGATGTTGAATTTGTTGTTTAATTCTGTTTCCATAAAGCTTCCATGGATGTCTCCAAAGGCTATGATTTCATCCACCTCCGTCCGGAGTACCGAGCCTCCTGCCTGTCATTTGCCGGGGCGAATTTCGGATCACGGGGCCCTGCTTCCGGGTGGATGCCACCAAAGGGGGAGGTTATACGAACATGACGCACCATGCACCATCGGGAAATGACCTGGCCGCCAGCATTGTCCGCACGGAAAAACGCCATTCCATTTTCGAGCGGGCAGTGCGCTCCATGCCCATCTCCATTTGTTCCACCTTTTTCGATAAAGACGGCAAAATCACTCCCGCCTCCTTTCGAGAAACCGGGATCGTTCTCGAAAACGCGGACCGGGAACGAATTGCCGCCGTGTTTCCCAAAACCATCGCCCAAAACCGCTTTGTGGTGCTCGAGGGAGTGCAGAGCTTCTCCAGTGTTTCGATCTCGGGAAAAAGGGTCGGGGTCCTGTTTTCCGGCGGACCGGCTCCCGGCGGACACAACGTCTTGGCCGGACTCAAGGTTGTCCTGGGGAAGGGCAATACCCTCGTCGGTATCCGCGGGGGACCCAAGGGATTGCTCGACGGAACGGTGGTGGAAGTCACCGCGCAGGACATTCGAGATATTTTCAACACGGGAGGGTTCGATTTCCTGGGGACGGATCGAACCAAGATCAAGAGCCCTCAACAATTCGAGCAAGTCCGGGCGACGGTCCTTCGGAACCGGTTGGACGGCCTGGTGATTGTGGGCGGGGATGACTCGAACACCAACGCAGCCTTCATTGCCGAATACTTCGAGTCCACGGGGGTAAAGTGCGGCGTCGTCGGGATTCCCAAGACCATTGATGGAGACCTGGCTGTGGGAAAGCTTCTGCCCATCTCCTTCGGGTTCGACACCGCAACCAAAATCTACTCGGAGCTCGTGGGAAACCTCACCCAGGACGCAGCTTCCGCCCTGAAATACTGGCATTTCGTGAAGCTCATGGGCCGCACCGCCAGCAAGATCACCCTCGAAGTGGCTCTCCAGACCAAGCCTGCGGTGGCCCTCATATCCGAAGAGATCGCCGAAGGAAACCTTTCCCTGGAAAACATCGTGGACGGCATTGTCCAGGTCATTACCCAGCGCCGCCTGAAGGGTCTCAACTACGGAGTGGTACTGGTTCCCGAGGGACTTATCGAGTTCATCCCGGAGATGAGGAACCTGATCAAGGAACTGAACGCGGTTCTGGCCGAGTATGAGAACGACATTCGAGATCTTCCGACCCTGAGACACAAGCTCGAATACATCTATCCCCTCCTGACCCCGGCTTCCGCCCAGCTCATGGCCTCTCTTCCCGACGAGATCGAAGGGATGCTCATCCTGGACCGGGACGATCACGGTAACGTGAAAGTCTCCCAGATCGAGACCGAGAAGCTCCTCATCGAGAAGATCCGCTACAAGATTTCGGAAATCAAGCGCCACACCGACCGATATTTCGGGGAAGGGGAGGGGAGGTTGGCCGCCACGCCGGACCAGATCGACAAGATTCGGAAGATCACCTTCGCCGCCCAGTCCCATTTCCTGGGCTACGAGGGGCGCAGCGCCAAGCCCACGGCCTTTGACGCATCCTTTTCCTTTGCCCTGGGGATGACGGCCGGCTCCCTGGTCCTGGCGGGAAAAACCGGGTACATGGCCTCTGTTACGGACTTCCACAACGGCGGCCGAGTGCTGGCCCTGCCCCTGGCGGGGCTCATCACCGCCGAGACTCGAAAAGGCAGGGAGGAATTCGTCATCGAGAAATCCCTGGTGAAGCTCTCCTCCCCGTCCTTCCAGGTGTACGCCGCAAACCGGGATAAGTGGGCCGGAGAAGACTACTTCAGCAGTCCGGGACCCATCCAGTACTGGGGTCCCACCAGCAAGCAGATCCCCATTTCCGTGGCATTGGACCAGGGATACCCGGATTTCGCCACCTTCGATCTGGGCAAGGAATACCAACTGGATTTCGAAGCAATCTGAAGGAGAGAGGACGCATGGGGTTGCCTTGAACCCGGGATTCTCTCAATATCCCGGCAAACCGGAAAGAGGGATTTCGTTCCGACCTGCGGAGTTTACCCCCAACCCGGTCATCCGGGAGCAGGGAAACGGAAAAGCAGGGTTCAACCACGACAGAAAAGCGACCCCCCTTCAAGATGCCGGAGTACGGGTTGCATCGGGCTTTTTCCCTTCCGGACTTTCAGCCTGCCCCACCTGGGAACCGGCTGATATCCATCCTTTTCGTCCGGACGGCTTAGGCGAGCAGAGAGACCGCCTCGCGCATCAGCTTGCCGATCCGGATCTTCTGGGGGCACCGTCGCTCGGCCTCGGTAAAGTCCAGGGTCAGGAGTGAGCGGCGTGTGTGGAGCGGCAGCTCGGCAAACAGGTGCCGGGCCAGGTCTTTATCCCCGTAGCTTCGGTAGTACATGAGGCAGCGCATCACGTCCTGAATGGGCACGTGATTTCCAACACACGATTCACACAGCTCGGAGCACCCCGCACAATAGGAGGATGCGGTCTCCCCGGCGTAGATCCGGAGCAGATCCATATCGGCGTCGGACAGCTTGGTCTGGTTCAGGGCGGCGGCGACGTTGGCGGCAAGGATGGTCAGGTTGGGCATCTGGGAGCAGATGCCGGCGATATGGGGATTGTCCCACACGGCTTTAAGTTTCGCCTGCTTGTCCGTGAAGCCCTGTTTCAGGAAACGCCCGGCCATCCGGAGCTCAATTTCGGACTCGGTGCCGACCGGTCCTCCTCCCTGGGTTTTCATGGCCGTGAGGCCGATTCCCGCCTTCACGCAGGCATCCACGGCCGCCTTCATTTTGTCCGTGTGCATGAGTCGAAAATTGTAGCTTGCCATAATTCCGTCGACCCATCCCAACCGCGCAGCACCGAGCAGGAGATCTTCCATGTTGCTGTGGGTACTGAACCCGAAGAATCGAATCTTGCCCTCCGCCTTGGCTTTCTCCACCCAGATCCTGGTCTCCTGGTTGATTTCCTCTATCTTTTTCATGCCGTGGATGAAGTAGCAGTCTACGTAGTCGGTCTTCATGCGATCAAGGGACCGGTGAAGCAGCTTGGTCATTCCTTCCGGGTCCCTGGCGTCCGACTTGGTCACGAGGAATACTTCCTTTCGGGCTTCCGGGTATTTGCCGAAGAACTGGCCGATTCCGATCTCGCTTTTCCCCCCTTCGTAACAGTCGGCCGTATCCCAATAGCTGACACCCCACTTCAATGCCTGCCGCATGAGGAGCTGGTTGGACGGGATATCGAACATCCCGCCCAGGGCCAGGCAGGACACCTGCACCCCCGTCTTTCCGAAAGGCCGCCTGGGTACTACCTCGGCCGAATCGTCTGAATTCCCGGAAGATTCTACCGGGGCTGCAATGCCGAGGTCGGTTGCGGCAACCAGGGAACTCATTCCCAGGGCACCGACGGCCTTCAAAAAATGGCGGCGCGATATGC
>JAGPLX010000050.1 GCA_018053185.1 Syntrophobacteraceae bacterium | reverse complement strand
GAGAGAAGGGCTTCCTGGGCCCGGTGGTGGTCCACTCCCGCCAGGGAGCTCACCAGGAGGGCGGCCAGGGCGTTGCCCAGGTTGTGGCGACCCATGAGGCTGCACTCCAGTCGGCGCCTTTCCCGGTGAACCGGATCGTAGTAGACACAGGCTCCGTGTCCCTCCCTGCAGTCATACTCCAGGATCCGCCATTGCGCATGTTCGGACCTCCCGTAGATCATAACACGACCGTTGCATTCCTGCGCGAGCATTCTGCAGATCGGATCATCCCCATTGGCGATGAGATATCCGTCAGCGGGAATCAGCCTCACGAAGCTCCTGAAGGCGTCCACGATCTTGTCCAGGTTGGGGAAAATGTCCGCATGATCAAATTCCACGCTGGTGATGACCCCCAGCCATGGTTTGTAGTGGAGAAATTTGGGACCCTTGTCAAAGAAGGCAGTGTCGTATTCGTCGCCCTCGAGAACCATGAAGGGCCCTTTTCCCAGCCGAAAACCGGTTCCCCAATCGTTCACAAAAGCTCCGATGAAGGCACTGGGATCCAATCCGGCCTGGGCCAGAAGCCATGCCGCAAGGGAAGAAGTTGTGCTCTTTCCGTGGGTGCCCGCCACCACGATGCTGTGATGATTTCGGAGGAAGAAATGGGCAATGGCTTCGGGCATGGACATGTATGGAATGCCGTGCTCCAGTACTACCTGTGCTTCCGGATTCTCACGGCGTATCACGTTTCCCACGATCACCAGGTCCACTGGGCGTGCCCACAGGTTTTCGGGGCGGTATCCCTCGTATAAGGGAATTCCCAGGCGCTCCAAATGGGTACTCATGGGGGGATAGAGGTTCTGGTCCGACCCCATCACCTCGTAGCCGCACTCCTTGAGCATGGCGGCCAGTGTCCCCATGGCGATTCCCCCTATGCCCATGAGATAGATCGTCTTATGGTCTCCGGAGCTCTTCATACACCTCCACCGCCGTATCGTGAAGTATCGGACGAAAGGCTCGAATCTTATCATTTTGCCGGGACGGATACACTCGGTTTGATAGCAAAATGACCAGGATTCCCCGGTCCGGATCCATCCAGAAGGAAGTTCCCGTAAAACCGAGATGACCGATACTCCGGGGACCAAACCGACCGCCGGCGCTCGATTGTCCCGGGGTGGGAGTATCGAAACCCAGCGCCCAGGTTCCGTGGGGCACCTTCCCCTTTCTTTCCCAGAATTCTCTCACCACCTCCGAGAACCAGGGAGCAGCAGAGAAGGTTCCCTCGTGGACATTCCAGAGGAAATCGAGGATGCGAAAGACGGCTCGGGCCGTTCCGAACAGGCCCGCATGGGCCCCCACCCCGCCGAGGCAATAGGCGTTTTCATCGTGGACTTCGCCCTCGAGAAGACGCCGCCGCCAGGGACAGAATTCTGTTGCGGCAAAGGAAACGGTCTTTTTCACGGATATCACGGGAGGCAAGATCGGATCCGGATGAATTTGCAGCGGCACGAAACCCGCATCCTCTGCGGCAGGAGGCTCCGTGCCTCTCCCGACGGGGAAAACTTCTTCCCGTTCCGGTTCTCTTGCCGGTGGGAAGGTTTGGAGCATCTCATCGAGAAGCCGATCCAGGCTCCGGTCCCAGACCATCTCCAGAATAATTCCCAGGAGCATGAATCCCAGATCGCTGTACATGGAGGCGGCTCCAGGGAGATGGAGGGTGGGTGTTTCCAGGATCCACCGGAGGAGCGTGTCCTGAACTCGGACGGCGGGAGACCCCAGGAGTTCCAGGTAGAAGGGCTTGTAGGCGGGCAGCCCCGAGGAGTGGTTCAGGAGATGCCGGACGGTGATCCCTGCCTTGTCGCGAGGGATGCCGGCTTTCGGGAAAAAGCGATGGAGGGTGTCGTCCAGTCCGAGTTTTCCCGCTCCGATGGAAAGCATAGCGAGGGGTGCGGTGAAAAGAGGCTTGGTCAGGGATGCCAGATCGAAATGAGTGTGTGCATCGATAATTTGGCCGTCGTCCCGGGTTTTTCCCCACCAACGCTCGAGCAGGATGCGGGATCGGCTCGAAATGAGAAGAGCGGCTCCCGAGAAAACCCTCTGATGAAGCGCCTCCCGGAACAGCCGATCCAGTCTCCGAAGAGATGGAGATTCAGGATTCGAAGGGATTCTCGACGGCGTAGAAATTCCGTTCATAGGTGTTCAGCAAAAAAGGCACACCCAGGGGGATGATGCGGTTTTGGGGTCCATGGCCGAAAGGCAGGTCGGCAACGACGGGAAAACGAGAGGACTTGATGCAATCGAGCACCATTTCCCAAATCTGCTCCCTGGAACCACAATCTTTGAATTGACCCAGAACAAGCCCCGACAGACCCTCGATCTTTCCGGCAAGCTTCAGATGGTGGAGAAGACGATCGAGGCGATATAGGGCCTCCGAACAATCCTCGATCATGAGGATAGCGCCTTCCAGGTCAGGAAAATAAGGGGTTCCCAACAGGTGCACCATGCAGGTGAGGTTGCCGCCGATCAGCCTGCCTTGTCCCACTCCCTGGCGAAGGATTTGCCCTTCCTGAAGCTCCCAGGCGAACGGCTCATCCCCCGAGAGGGACCTCTGCAGATCGGCTGCGAATTCCGGGTGTTCGGCGAAGTTCATGAGGTTCGGCCCGTGAAAAGTGACCCATTCCAACCGACTCTGAAATGCCATGTGCAAAAAGGTCGCATCACTGAAGCCAAGAAAGATTTTGCCGTGATTTCTCAGAGCTGGAAAGGAGATCCAGGGTAGAAGCCGGGAGCTGCCGTATCCTCCGCGAACACAGACCACGGCGGAGACTTCTGAATTGGAAAAGGCATGCACGAAGTCTTCCGCTCGCTCGGACTCGCTGCCGGCCAGGTATCCTCGCCTTTTGTGAACATGTTCCCCCACAAGAAGGCGATACCCGAGTTCCTCGAGAAATCGAGTCCCTTGCAGGAAACGATCCGAATCGAACGGGCTCGAAGGAGCTATCAGGGCGACCAGATCCCCGGGGTACAAGGCTTTGGGTTTCATGGCCCCTTCCGGTTCCGTTCGAAGATGATCTTAAGGCCTTTCAAGGTCAGGAAATCGTCCACTTCATCTATGACTGGACATTCACTGGCGATGAGGGACGCCAGTCCCCCCGTGGCAATGACCCGCGCATCCACCTCCACCTCCCGTTTCAGACGCTGGATGATTCCTTCCACAAGGGCGGCGTACCCGTACACGATTCCTGCATTCATGGAGGCGATGGTATTTTTCGCCAAAATAGAGCGCGGTCGGGCGAAAATCTCGACTCGGGGGAGTTTGGATGCTTTATGAAAAAGGGCTTCGCACGAGATCATGATTCCCGGGCTGATGACTCCACCCATGTATTCCCCGCGTTCGGAAACATAATCGAAGGTGGTGGCGGTTCCGAAATCCACGACAATGGTGGCCTGCCTCCGGGATTCGTAGGCCGCAACGGCATTCACGATCCGGTCGGCACCCACTTCCTTGGGGTTGTCATAAAAGATCGGCATGCCGGTCTTGATTCCGGGCCCGACAACGAGGGGCGACACGTTGAAGTATTTCCTGCAGAAGCGATCTGCGGTGTTCAAAACAGGAGGGACCACACAGGAAATGATCACATGGTTCACCTCTTCAATGGGAAGCTCTGCGAAGGCGAAGAGGTTGCAGATGAGGATCCCGAATTCGTCCACGGTGGCATTCACTTCGGTTCGAATCCGCCAGTCCCGGATGACTTGATCCTCCCGGAACAGGCCCAACACCGTGTTCGTGTTTCCGATATCCATGGCAAGGAGCATTTTGGGGGGTTCCTTTCCCAAACCTAATTTGGCACACCTCCCCGGCCTATAAAACCGGCCGGAGATGAAGCTCAACCGGTCCCGTCCATCCGCAGAATCATGTCGGATCGAAGTCCCTTCCGTCCCCCCGGCTCCGCAGGGCATCCCCCATCATCACCACCTGCTTGTGGAAAGCCGGCTGGTGGACTCGCAGAATGTGCACGCCGGCAAGGATTGCAAAGCTGTTGACCACGGCGGTTCCCACTTCCCGGTCTTGGACAGGCTTGTTTAGAACGGCGCCGATAAAGCGTTTCCGAGATGCTCCTAGCAAAATCGGTCGATCCAGGCAACGGAAAATTTCCAGGTCTCGGATGAGCTGCAGGTTGTGTTCTACAGTCTTTCCAAATCCTAATCCCGGGTCCACCACAATCTGATTTCGACGCACGCCGTGTGCGACGGCGAACTGAATTCGCTCCTCGAGAAAGGCGAGGATTTCCGAAAGGAGAGACTGATAATGCGGCTCCTTTTGCATGGTCTTGGGTGTGCCCAGCATGTGCATGAGGATGACCGGTGCCCCCGAAGCGGCCAGGACCTCGGTCATCCGGCCGTCGAACCGCAGGGCACTCACGTCGTTGACCATGTTCGCACCTGCGGCCAGGGCCTGCCTGGCAACCTCCGCCTTGGTCGTGTCGATGGAGATGGGAATGTCCGAAAACTCCCGAATGCGTCGGATGACGGGAATGACCCTCTCGAGCTCGATGTCCGTTGGAACACTGTCCGAACCGGGCCTGGTGGATTCCCCTCCCACATCCAGCAGGTCCGCCCCGTCTCGAATCATGTCTCGGGCATGCTCGACAGCGCGGGGAAAATCTGCAAACTTGCCCCCGTCCGAAAAGGAGTCCGGGGTGACATTGAGAATTCCCATCAGGAAGGTGTGATGCCCGAGCTCGAGGATTCGATCGCCCAGGTCCAACTGGAATGACTTGCGGGGAGAAATGCTCATGGAGTGGGTCTTTGTTCCGGAGGGCAAGGTGCCGCAACAACAGCGAAATTCAGTATCCATTTCTTGTGGGCCCGGCCCTTTATGCTGCTTGCGGAGGCTGGATGCACGGTTCGGCCAAGTTGTCCTAGGAACCGGAATTCCTCCCGGTGGAGGAAGCCTGCGCGGCGGATCCCTGCTCGGATGCCGCTGGCCTTGCCTCGTCCAAAACACTCTCTGGGGACGATGTCCCCGAAGAAAGGACGGCAATCTTTTCGAGCAACTCTGGATTGGCCTCCGAGAGAATGGCGTCGATATCCTTCAGGTCGAGGGTCTCTTTTTCGAGGAGTGCCTGGGCTATTCTATGCAAAAGCTCCAGGTGGTCCTGGACGATCCCCCTGGCTCGCTGGTAGTTGTCCTCGACAAGGCGGCGAACTTCCCGGTCAATTTCTACGGCGGTTTGTTCGCTGAAGTCCCGATGTTGGGCGATGTCTCGTCCAAGAAAGACCTGTTCCTCGCGTTTGCCGAAACTGAGAGGACCCATGACATCGCTCATTCCCCACTCGCAAACCATGCGGCGGGCGAGCTGGGTTGCACGCTCGATGTCATTGGCCGCTCCGGTGGTCCGCTGGTTGAACACCAGTTCTTCGGCTACCCGCCCCCCCATGAGGATGGAAATGCTATCCAGCAGGTATTCCCTGGAATAAGTATGCCGGTCGTCCTGGGGTAATTGCTGGGTAAGTCCCAGCGCCCTCCCTCGAGGAATAATGGTCACCTTGTGGAGAGGATCCGCTCCCGGGAGGAGCCGTGCAACCAGCGCGTGCCCGGCCTCGTGATAGGCCGTGGTTCGTTTTTCCTCCTCGCTCAGGATCATGCTCTTGCGCTCGAGGCCCATCATCACTTTATCTTTGGCTGCCTCGAAGTCAGCCATGTCGATGAAGTCTTTGTTCTTGCGTGCCGCCAGCAGGGCAGCTTCGTTGACCATGTTTTCGAGATCGGCTCCGGAGAAGCCGGGGGTTCCCTTGGCAAGGGTTCGGACATCCACGTCGGAGCCAAGGGGTTTTTTAGAGGTGTGGACCTTGAGGATGCTTTCTCGCCCACGAATGTCGGGAACGGGGACCACCACCTGTCGATCGAATCTTCCAGGGCGCAGCAATGCAGGATCCAGAACGTCCGGCCGGTTGGTGGCGGCAATCAGTATGACTCCCTCGTTGGATTCGAAACCGTCCATCTCCACCAGCAGCTGGTTGAGTGTCTGCTCCCGTTCATCGTGGCCTCCTCCGAGACCGGCCCCCCGATGACGCCCTACCGCATCGATCTCATCGATGAAGATGATGCAGGGAGCATTTTTCTTTCCCTGCATGAACAGGTCCCGGACCCTGGATGCTCCCACACCCACGAACATCTCCACAAAGTCCGACCCGCTGATGGTGAAAAAGGGGACCCCGGCTTCACCGGCAATGGCCCGGGCCAACAGGGTCTTGCCCGTCCCCGGTGCTCCCACCAGCAGCACTCCTTTGGGGATCCTGCCTCCCAGACGGGTGAACTTCCTGGGGTCCTTGAGAAACTCGACGACTTCCTCAAGCTCTTCCTTGGCTTCATCCACTCCGGCCACGTCCTCGAACATCACCTTCTTGGAACTCTCGTTGAGGAGCCGTGCCCGGCTTTTGCCGAAGCTCATGGCTTTTCCCCCTCCCATCTGCATCTGGCGCATGAAAAAGATCCAGACCCCGATGAGCAGGAGCATGGGGAACCAGCTGATGAGAATGGTCATGTACCAGGGGGAGTCCTCCTGGGGCTTGGCCTGGATTTCGACGCCATGGTCCCGCAGGTTCCGAATCAATTCTGAATCCCTGGGGGCAAAGGTTCGGAAGGTCTTGCCGTTCACATAGGTTCCAAGGATGTGGTCTCCCTGAACGGTTACATTCGAGACTTCCCGTTTTTGCACTGAGTTCAAGAATTGACTGTAGGTAATCTCCTGGGTTGACTGCTGAGGCTGGTGAAACATGTTGAAGAGCAAAATCACCATAAGGCTGATGACCAGCCACAGGGCTAAGTTCTTGTAAAACGGATTCAATCGAGAACCTCCCGGCAACTCCGATCACGGAAAAGGTTGCGTTGTTGAGTCGACATCCCAAGGTCTGAACGGCTCATCCGTATACCAGGGAATACGCCATGAACCGGGTACTGTCTACAGCTGATTCTATATCAGATTCCTCCCTGTAGGAAAAGGAACAAAGCGGATCGGGTAGGTTCCGGGAGTAGGCCATGAATCCAGGATCAAGGGTTTGCAGCGAATGAAACCGGAGCCGGCCGCTTCCTCGATTCCAGCAGTCGCAACGGAAGTCCGGGCAGGCCCGTCTGAACGGAAATGCAATAGGGACCCTCCTGCGGACAAGCAAAAGGGGTCCACCTTGGTTAAGAAAATCAGTTGTTTTTTTCCTTCCCGGAGTTTCCATCTCATTCCTGAGCCGCAGGTTGAAGGAGGCCATTCCCTCGACGTCGTCCTTACTCCAGGTAAGTGTGGTCCGTGGAAGCGGAGTCAAGGCTTCAGCCGGGAACCCGAGCTCTCCCAAAAGGTGCCCGGATATGGTGAGATGCACATGGGAGTCGAGCAAGTCGAAGAGTAGCGCGCCATGAGGCAGGTCCCGAATGATCCCGTCCGGCCACGACGAACCACTTCCGTCCATGGATCACAGTTCCTGCCCCCGTACCTGGAAGAACACACGGGAGAACATCCGCATCATCTCGTCCAAAATCTTGTGAATAGCTGCCGGGACCGTCTTGCCGGATCCATGCCCGAGGACCTCTTCGGACCAGATGGAAGGGTTGTTGAAATTGCCTGCGTCCAGTCGAACATGATAGGCCAGAGGGTATTCTTTCCCCACCACCCAAACACGGATGGTGATGTTTCCAACTGTCTTGTCCCTGGTGGTAAGAAGGTGAAGAAATCGCTCGCTGTCCTTTCCCAGGTCCTCGAGGCGCACCCCGGGGAAATGCTCTCGAAACTTCGTGCGAACATAAACCAGCAATTCCTTCTCATTCAGGTCCGTCCCCTCAAAGTCTCCCACCAGCGAAACGGCAATTAACCCGAAGCTCTGAATTTCCCGAAACTCACCGTACAGCAGAAAGGCTTCCTTGTCCGTAAGATCGTTTCGGTCTCCTGGGTCGCAGATGCCCAGGTCTGGGCAGAGAATGCCAAGGAGCAGGAGCAGCAGGAGCATCCCCTTTCGGTGATGAAATCCAAGGCCCTGTTGGATCCATTGGTGTCTCATAGGAAAGTCCCTGCCCCTGTCACAAACCTCGGCGAATGCCGGCGGAAAAAGCTCTTCCCTCTTGTTCCGATCCCGATGGTCTTCCCTGGATGAGTGATGAGTGGAAAGCCGGGATTCTTCATTTGTCTTCCGGAAGGTGCCACTTGCTGCAGGATGACCCGTGAATCAAACCTGGGCCTTTTGAGTTGAATGGGGGACCCGATGGGCTGACACCTGCCGTCTTCATGGGTCCCTGGAAAGAAAAGTTTTCGGTGAGTTCCGAAAGTTCGGAGAGTTGCCCTGAATATGCGACGGGATGGAGAATGCCTGCAGAGCTTCACACCGCTACTTTTTTCTTCCTTCCGTCAGGTTCTGAAGATTGTGCTCCATCACGAACCACGATCTCTCACCTGGGGAAAACGTCCAATGCTGTTGGAGATTCTTCGTTTTTATGTTGGGATCGTCCGTGTAGTAGTAGAGGTACCGAACGGTGACCCTGTTCTCACCACTTTTTTCAAGTACCGAAACCTCCCGGACCTGGAAGTCCAGAATACGAACGGACCGCGCGATTTCATCCGTCAGGTCCCAAAACGGCTGCCTTTGGGACGGCGGGATGAAATTGGAGGCCGTCTTGAAATCCGACCATCGGACGGCTGAGTTGAAGGCAGCCACAATGTTCTGGAGGTTCTCCTCACCCCTTTTTTTGCCGATGCCGGAGCAGGCACACAGAATCGTGAGGGAAAGCATGCAGAAGATCCCATAGCAAAACGGGTTCCGCGATCGAGTCATCCAAAACATACCGCTGGGTTCCTTGCCTGTTCCTTTCAACCGATCAGCCGATGCCAAAACCGAATCCATTTGTTGGGCATTGTCGACCATGGCCGGGATTGAATCAAGCCCCAATTTGGACTCGGTCCAGTGATTCTACGTGTCTCGCCCGCCCATCGACATTAGCACGGGCCGGGAAAGCCGCCCGAATCATGGGGTGGGTTTGAAATGGGATGAGTTTCCAGGTAACATGTTACCCGTAAACGACGGGGGTTCTCCTGGAGATCGGGGCCGGTGGGCTTTCCGTCCTCGGATGAAAACTTTGTCCGCTCTTTCGATCCTACGGGGTGGACGATCATTTTCTGCAGCAGGAAGGAGCGATCATGGATCAGAGGAGTCAGGAGTTCTGGAACCGTCACTCAACGAAATTTATCGAAATGGCCCTCCAACCCGATAAACGCGAAAACCTTCACCAGCCTGATGGCTACGGCAGATATACCCGTGAGTGCGGGGATACTCTCGAGATCTTTTTGATCATTCGAAATGATCGGATCCGATCCGCTTCCTTTCAAACCAGCGGATGCATCTACACGGTTGCCTGTGCCAATGCCCTGGTTCATCTCCTGGAGGGAAAAACCACGGAAGAAGCCTGGAGAATTTCTGAAAAAGATCTCGTGGAATATCTCGAGACATTGCCCAACAGCGAGGAACACTGTGCTGAACTGGCCGTAGAGACGTTGCGACGTGCCCTGATCGACTGGCGCCAGACCGAGCGTCAACCCTGGAAGAGATATTATCCGCGGAAGTGAGACGGACCCCCTACTCGACGCAGATTCTCTCCAGCCCTCGTCGAGCCTGTTCCTCCCCGGCTCTGTGCTCGAGCCAGCGAAGAACCTGGGGGAACTCCCTCTTGAGTTCCATTAGAGCCTTGCCACGGTGACTTACCCGGGATTTTTCCTCGAGAGTCATCTCTGCGAAGGTCTTGTCCATGGGAGGATAATAAAACAGAGGGTCGTATCCAAAACCGTTGCTGCCCCTGGGCTCCTCTAGAATGATCCCTTCACAGGTTCCCATGTAAGTCAATGCCGGACCCGCCGGCACAGCGAGGGAGAGCACGCAGCAGAAGCGGCCCGCACGGTGGCGGATACCCCGCATCTTTTTCAGCAACTTGCGGTTGTTCTCCTCGTCGTCGGCATCGGGACCTGCATATCTGGCCGAGTAGACGCCGGGCGCTCCGTCAAGGGCTTCCACTTCCAGGCCTGAATCATCGGCAAGGGCTGGAAAACCGAGAACCTTGGCAGTGAAGCCGGCTTTCTTGTAAGCATTCTCCTCGAAGGTATTCCCATCCTCTCTCACTTCCGGAATGGGTCCAAAGTCATTGAGATCCATGATCTCCACCGGAAATCCGGCGAGGAAGTCTCGAATTTCCTCGGATTTTCCACGGTTTCGAGTGGCAATGACGATAACCTTCTTTCCCATCTTCATCGGAATCCTCGACGGGTCGAGCGGTTCATTTGTCTGTGGCCGAAGAAGGCCGGCTCTGTTCCATGGGCTCAAGAGCCGATTCCTTCTTGGCCGTGAAATGGACAATCCAGATACTGAGCTCATACAAAACGAGTAGTGGGATAGCCATCAGGACTTGCGAGAAGACGTCCGGCCCCGGGGTCAGAATTGCCGCAACGGTAAAGATCACTACGATGGCCACCCTGCGTTGACGGCGCAGGAAGTCCGCATGGATCAACCCGAGTTTTCCCAGGAAAAACGCAAAGATCGGCAGCTCGAAAACAAACCCGAAGGCAAGAAGTAACCTGGTGGCAAAGGTAAGAAACTCCTTGGTGCTCACCATGGGAGTGATGTAATCAGTGGCAAAAGAGGTAAAAAACTGAAATCCAACGGGAAAAACGATGAAATATCCGAAGAGGGCTCCTCCGAGGAAGAAGAAACTGGAGAAGAAAACGACGGGAACGAGATATCGCTTCTCGCTCTCATAGAGCCCCGGAGCAATGAAGCGCCAAAACTGAAAAAGGATCACGGGAACCGCGAGGCCGAGACCGGCAATGAAGGAAACCTTGAGATAGGTAAAAAAAGCTTCGTGTGGTGCCGTATAGATCAGCTTTGCGGACTGACCCTTGGGAAGAGCTTCAACCCACGGCTTCATGAGAATTTCAAAGATCCTTTCCTTGAAGGCGTAGCTGATGAGGAAGCCGACGGCTACCGCAACGATACAGATGATCAACCGCTTTCGAAGCTCTTCGAGATGCTGAGTGAACGGCATCTTGTCATCGGTTTGTGTCATGATCCTGTCTCATTATTGAAGCGCAAAGAGATGGGGGTAGGGATTGCGATGCCGCAAGGGACTCATGCGTCTTCGGGTCCGTTTGCCCCATGTCCCGGGGTCGCTTCGGATGTTTTGGCCCCTGCATCCTTTCCGCCTGGGGAAGGTGCCGGGTTCTTGTTCTCGAGGTCCAGCACCTCGCGTTGGGAGGTTTCGCCCCCAGGAATCGGGTCTGTCGAGCCGGTATCGGATCCGGTGTTGCCTTCCAGTATTGGCTGGTGCTCTGCCCCTTGGGACGCAGGCTGGGGTGTTTCAGAAACCCCCGTCGAAGAGGTCGAGACCTGTCTGGATTCGCCGGGATCGGCATAAAGCCTGTCAAATTGGATTTGATGCTGTGCCGCGTGAAATTCCTGCTTGATCTCCCGGACGGTCTCATCCTGCTCAAACGTTTCCTTGAGCTCGTTGGTTGCCCTCCGGAATTCGGCGTAGCCCCGCCCCAATGCGCGCGCCAGATCGGGAAGCTTGCTCGGCCCAACCACAATCAGGGCAATGGCCATGATCAGTAAGAGCTCTGGAAATCCGATGCCAAACATCTGTGTTGAACTCCTTAGCCATGTGCAAAGGGGCAGTGAGTAGTCGAGTGTCTCCACTTCTCATGAATTCCCGGAAGGTTCCCGGTGGTTTCTCTGTCGACTCGGTTCCGAGGTGTGTTTGGATGAAGTGGAACTACCCCGGATTCCCTTCTTGAACTCGGTAATGCTCCTGCCCAAATCCTGCCCGATCTGGGGAAGCCTTTTGCCGCCATAGCAGAAAAGCACCAGCAGGAACACGATCAGCAGGAATTCAAACATGCCCAGTCCAAACACATTCCACCTCCTTGCTTACTTAGTAGCGTAACTGTGTAGACCGCTCAATAGGAAATTGACCCCGAAGTACGTGAAGAGCACACACCCGAATCCCAGAACAGAAAGCCATGCCACGCGTTTTCCACGCCAGCCCTGCATGGAGCGGGCGTGTAGGAGAGCTGCATATACGAGCCATGTGATGAGCGACCAGGTCTCCTTGGGGTCCCAGCTCCAGTAGGATCCCCAAGCCGAATTAGCCCAGATGGAACCCGTGATGATCCCGATGGACAACCACAGGAAACCGAAAAGTATCATCCGATAGTTGAACTCATCCAGTTGTCTGGGTTCCGGAAGGACGGCAAGAATTCCCCTGGGATGGGGGTTTGCGGCCCGGGATTTCCTCAGGAGATAGAAAATGCTGATCCCGGTGGAGACCGCGAAACCGGCATATCCCAGGAAACATGTGATCACGTGAGCGATGAGCCAGTTGCTTTTGAGCGCCGGGATCAGGGGTTGGATCCTGGTGTCCACCTGGGTCGAGAACGATGCGTAGGCCATGGCCAAAAAGGCGATGAGGGTCGGAAAGACTCCCAGCACCCGTTCTTTGGCTCGATGCTCCAGGAGGAGGTAGATCAGCATAATCGCCCAGGAGGCGAACACCAGGGATTCGTAGAGGTTGGAAAGTGGAGCGTGTCCGTATCCCAACCGGTAGGATTCGATCCAGCGCAAAAGAATCCCGGCCGTCTGAATTCCAAGGGTTCCAAACCCCACCAGGCTGCCGATTTTCAGCAAGGGAGGGCGGCGGAAAACCACACCGGCGAGATAAAAGATGGAACAAAACATGTAAGCGAATGTGGTCACGCTGAGAAGGATGGAACTGTTGATCATCGGGTCGATTCCTCTTTCCTCTGTCCGGCTGTGAGTTCCTGGCGCAGGCGGTCGGCGAGGTGATTGAACTCCTCCTCGAAGGTCAAGGTGTTCTTGTTCGTCCTTCCGGCAATGAGGATCCTTGTGCATGAAGACTCGGAGCCGGTGGTGTCGGCCCAGATCCAGAGCTTGCGATGTCGGCTGTAGAAGGTCATTCCCACGCCTGCCAACAAGAGGATGAATCCCGCGTATACAATCCAGACCCCCGGATCCCGCTTCACCTGGAGGCCTGTGTAATATCCTTCCTCGGTCTTGATGATCTTCACCTGGTAGTTTTGAAGTCGGTTGCCGTGAAACTCAGGCATCTTCACCAGGATCCAGGATCCCATCGGTTCCTGTTGGCCTTCTCTCAACAGCACAATCCCGATGGCCGGTCCAAAACGACCGAAATTTTCCTGGAATTGTACCGCCTCAATCCGGTCTTGGGTGCCGGGGATCTTGACCATTTCCCGGTATGGGAGGCGGAGAGCGATGGTCTCGCCACTTTCCTTGTCCGTCAACTCGACATCCGCGGACTTCAAGACCAACCCGTAGGACGACTGGTAAAAAGTGACTCCACGATAGGTCAGTGGCTCGTTCACCCGGATGGATCGGCGAAGGACCTCTCTCCCGTCGTCGAGGACGACCAGGTCCGAGCGGTATTCCCTGGGGGCGCCGGTATCGTAAAAGGAGACGTCAAAATCATCGCAACGTACCTGGAAAGGAAGCAACAGGGATTGATGCCGTTGATACAGCAGGACTTCCTCGGAAGACTCTCCCTCAGGGATGTTCATAACGCCCTTGAAACCGAAGAAGGAACCGATCAGGGCTCCTCCAAGAACGAACAAAACACTAAGGTGGATTCCGTAGGCCATGAAAGGACTCCACCGCCCTTTTTCAGCAATGGCGGCAAAACCCGTTGGGGTTTGGACAGGCCTGAGAGGGGCAAGTTCCTCCGCAATGATCTTTTCCAACCTCGGTTCAATCTCGCTCCAGGGAAGCTTGGTGGTGAGCTGGAAATGAAAGCCGAATTTCGTCAGTTTCGCCGGGTCCATGGAGTCGCCCCGGGTTCGAAAAAGCTTGAGGGTTTTCGGCAGCCGGCGCAGGGAGCAGACCAGCAGGTTGACACACAGCAGAAGCATCAAAACCTGAAACCACCCGGAATGGTACAGGTCATGGAGGCTGAGGGTTTCGATCCACCAGGCGACCAATGGACGAAAATGTCGATGCACTTCTTCCCCGGTGAGTCCCTGGGGCAGTAGTGTTCCCACTATGGAACAAAGAGCCAGAATGAGGAACAAAAAGACACTCAGTTTCACAGAAGCCAGAGCTTCATACAAGGCTCGCCAAGGCCCGGTCTTATTCCGCATACTCCTTCTCTTTTTCCGGGCCCTCAGGCGATTGCCTGCAGCCCTGTGCCCAAGCCTGTGGAAAGGAATGGGTTGCAATGATCTCGATCTGCTTTCGGGAACAGCTGCTCCCCGCCGTCACAAGCACCGGGCGCCTTAGCCCTTATCCTGAAAAGCGGGTCAGGTTCCATGCCGGAAGATCTCTCGACAGAATTCCTGATGCTTAGTTTACAAAAAAGCATGACATTACTAACCTTTTTCAGGCTGTTTTGACAAGGAAGAGAAGAAAAAGACCTGCGGCTCCCCTCGAGATTTGACGAAATCGGAGAGACTTCCTTCCCGATCTCCCGAAGGAACCCCCGGAGCCTATCGCCGGCTTCACGGGAAGGATTCTCCTCGGGAGTGGTTGCTGCATCCAGCGTGCAATCGAGCTCCAGGGAATCCGGCATGAAAACCGGCCTCCAACATGCGGGCCAGCTCACGATCCGCCTGAGTGAACAGAAAATGCCGCAGCTCTTTTGGGTGTGCCCAACAAAAGGAAATGTGTTCCCGCAAGGAAAGGTCTCCCCCGGTAATGTGGCACCAGAACGAGTACAGTTCGATAGAGAGAGGATTCATTCGACAGAACACCTTGTGGAACAGTTCCCCCACACGGACGTCCCAGCAGAGTTCTTCTTTGATTTCCCTCCTCAGGGAGCTTTGGAGGGTTTCCCCCGGTTCGACCTTGCCTCCAGGGAATTCCCAGTAAAGCTCGAATGCCTTCCCCGGAGGTCTTTGCACAAGGAGAAATTGTTCATGGCGTTGAATGATGGCTGCGGTGACCCGGATGGACCGCTCGATCTGCACTGGCAACTCGATAGTGGATTTGCCGATACCCTCCATGATCCTGTTTTCTACATTCAGGCTTCGAGCCTTTGGCACAAAGGTTGATGAGTCCCCGACGAATGTTGCCGAGAAACAGCTGACCGGGATACTCGTCCATGATTATTACCCTCTGCCAGGGGTTGCGGAGGTGGACATCCAGGCTTCCAAGATAGCACCTTGTGCCGAAAAAGTATCGCACATTTGCTCTCGCTCATATTTTTGGGGACCCCCCACACCAATGTAGTGCAGGCCGTAAAAGTTACGGGTGGATGAGAGGAAAGGTTTCCTGTCGTGTAAGTGGTCAACTTTTGGAACAAGGAAGGAAAACCGGATGGAAAACAATCTTCTGCATTATGATGTGGTCATTTTGGGAAGCGGGCCGGCGGGGCTCCAGGCCGCCATCCATGCCGCACGCGCGAAGGTCGGTGTTGCCGTGTTGGGCCGTCCGAAAAAGAGTTCTCTCTATAGGGCCCACGTGGAGAACTATTGCTGTACGGCTCGTTCCACGGGGGAGGAAATCCTGGAACAGGGAAGGGTGCAAGCGAAAGGATTCGGGGTTCATCTGCTGGAAGAAGATGTTCTCGACCTGCGCAAGACGGAGCGGGGCGAATTTGTCGTCGACCTCGAATCGGGGAAAAAGCTCATAGCCTGGGCCCTCATCCTGGCCATGGGCATCTCTCGCAATCGTCTGAACGTTCCAGGGGAAAAGGAGCTTCTCGGAAAGGGGGTGAGCTATTGTGTGGAGTGTGACGGAAATTTCTTTCGCAACCAGTCCGTGGCCGTGGTCGGCAATGAAAGTGCTGCGTGTTCCGGGGCTCTCACGATGCTGCTGATTGCCAAAGAAGTCCACCTGATTTATGAGGAGCTCCGTGTGAACGAGCGGCTTCGGTATCAGGTGGAAAAGAGCACCCTCATTAAACATCCGGGGCGAAAGATTCGGGAGATTCTCGGAACGCAGGAAGTCGAGGGGATTCTTCTGGACAATGACCAAAGGATCGAGGTAACTGGGGTCTTCATTGAATTGGGAGCCAAGAGTGCTCTGGAGCTGGTCGGTAGGCTGGAAGTGGCCCTGGATCCTGAGAACATGCGCTACATTGCCGCCAATAAGAGGCAGGAGACGAACGTTCCCGGAGTGTACGCCGCCGGCGACATCTGCGGTCCACCCTTTCAGATGGCCAAAGCGGTCGGAGAAGGGTGTGTGGCGGGTTTGGAAGCTGCTTCCTATGTGAAAAGGGTAAAATCGAAATCGCACTGATTTTTTCCTTGACTCTCCTTCGTAAATGGGTAGAATCCCGCCCTGCTTCAGGGTGTTTGGGGCATGCAAGAAACTCTTGACAGAAGAATCGCTCTGGGGTATAAAAAAAATCCACCGTCAAGGACGGTGGCCCCTCAGGGGACCCAGGAGGGGCGATGGAGGCGGTCGGGAGGATGGAGCGCCTTCCCTGTTCTTTGAAAACTAGATAGTGGGTTTAGGTGCAGGGCCTTTGAAAGAGGAGAGAACTGGAGAGTTTGATCCTGGCTCAGAATAAACGCTGGCGGCGTGCCTAACACATGCAAGTCGGACGAGAA
>JAGPLX010000104.1 GCA_018053185.1 Syntrophobacteraceae bacterium | reverse complement strand
CGTATGGATCGGTTCCAGGAGGATGTGACCGCATTGTCACTTCCCGAGGATGTGCAACTGGTTCCCCCGAGGGACTTCGAAGGAGACCGGTGGCAGATCCGATTGATCTTTTCCAGCAGCGGGGAGCTGGCCAAGGGGGTGAAAACAGCGGAGAGGCTGGCACAGTCCGGGGAGCTGGAAAAGGTTCTGTATCCCTCCGAATTTTCCCATTCCCCGACAGGCGTTCCATGACCATCTCGGTGAAGCCCCCCGGAAAAATCCTGGTCGAAGCCGCTCTGGCAGGAACTGAACTGGTTCGCCATTTGAGGGACACCCTGCCCCACGCCGATCTCCAGGTTGTAGAACGTGTTCCCGATCGTTCGGCACCGGACCCCGAAGTCTTGGAAGTGGTCGAGTTTCGGGGACGGTTTCTCAAGTCCTGCCCTGGGACACGCCATTACCATTGCTGCGGCTACCAAATCCTCCACTTCGGAATCCAATGTTCCCTGGGCTGTTCCTACTGCATTCTCCAAGCGTACCTCAATCAGCCCAACCTCCGGATTTTTGGAAACTGGGAAGACCTGTTCCAGGAACTCGATCAGAAACTTCGGGAGCAGCCTCGGGTTCTCCACCGGATCGGAACGGGGGAATTCACGGATTCGCTCCTGTTGGATCCGTGGACGGGGTTTTCTCGAAAGCTGGTGCCCCATTTTGCCCGGCAACCCAACGCCGTGCTCGAGCTCAAAACCAAGACGAACCATGTAGCGAACTTGCGGGGACTCGATCACGAGGGCCGGACCATCGTAGCTTGGTCCCTCAACTCCCCTTTCATTCGGGGTCACGAAGAACCGAGAACGGCCTCCCTGCGGGCCAGGCTCGAGGCGGCCCGATCTTGTGCCCGCTGGGGTTATTACCTGGCATTTCATTTCGATCCCCTGGTGGAATATCCTTACTGGAGAGAGGGTTATGCGCGGATTCTGGACCGGTTGTTCGATTCGGTGGATACCGGAAGAATCGTGTGGATCAGCCTGGGATGTTTCCGCTTTATGCCCCGGTTGCGGTCGACCCTCCTGTCTCGCCGTCCCAAATCCAGGCTCCTGCTGGGTGAGTTCATTCGGGGTCCGGACGACAAGATGCGCTATTTCCGGGACATTCGCGTGGAGATGTATTCCTTCCTGGTGGAACGGATCCGGGGGGTGGACCCGGGGCTTTGCGTATACTTGTGCATGGAAGGCGGGGACATCTGGCGAGAAGTATTCGGGTTTCATCCTCAAGAGAAAGGAGGCCTGCCCGCGATCCTGGATCGAGCGGTCCTGGACCGCATGGGGCTGGATCCGGGCTTTTGAGGAAAGAATCCCTAGGTTTTCTTTCGGAATTCAGATAATAGGAAAGGATGAGCCTGGAATCGACCGGCCCATTTCGAGGTACTAAAAAGTGCGACTGATCGAGCGGGGGATGAGTTTGGTGAATGGAGGAACACATGGATTTTCAATGGACGGATGAACAGCGAATGATGAAAGAGACCGTGTACAAATGGGCGGTCAAGGAGTTGGGGCCCATCCAGGAGAAGATTGACGAGGAGGACTGGTTCCCTCCCGATTTTTTCAAGAAGTGCGCTGAAATCGGAATTCTTGGAATCACCATTGCGGAAGAGTACGGAGGGCTCGATGGGGACATCCTCATGCAGACCCTGGCGGTGGAAGAGATGAGCCGGATCTGCCCGGCCCTGGGCATGACCTACGGGACCCATTCCAACCTGTGTGCGAACAATATCCATCGAAACGCCAACCCGGCCCTCAAAAAACGCTACCTGCCTCCCATGGTTGCAGGGGAGAAGATCGGCGCCCTGGCGCTCACCGAGCCCAATGCCGGGTCCGACGCCATGGGAATCCGAACCCGTGCCGTAAAAAAGGGCGATCGGTATATTCTCAACGGGAGCAAAATCTTCATCACCAACGGCCCCATCGCCGACATCCTTCTCGTATACGCCAAAACCACGCCGGAACGGGGCGCCAAGGGAATTAGTGCTTTCATAGTGGAAAAAGACTACCCCGGATATTCCGTCTCCCGCAGCCTGAAAAAATGCGGAATGCGCGGATCTCCCACAGGCGAGCTTGTTTTCGAGGATTGCGAGGTTCCCGAGGAAAACCTTGTGGGGCAGCTCAACATGGGGGTCCGCGTAATGACCAGCGGCCTGGACATCGAAAGAATTGTCCTGGCCGGGGGGTCCATCGGCATGGCCCAGCAGGCCCTGGATTACTCGATCCAGTACGCCGTGGAGCGGGAGCAGTTCGGGCAGCCCATCGCCAATTTCCAAATGATCCAGCAGAAACTGGCCGACATGTTTGCGCGCACCGAAGCCGCGAGGTTGTTGCTCTACCGCGCGGCAGTGATGGCCCAGCAGGCACGGAGGGGAGGCAAGGGAACCGAGCTGACCAAGCTGGCGGCTTCGGCCATCCTGCTGGCTTCGGAAACGGCAACATGGGTTTGTGGGCAGGCTGTCCAAATACATGGCGGCTATGGGTACTGCCTGGAATTTCCTGTCCAGAAACTATGGCGAGATGCCAAGCTCTATGAGATTGGCGCAGGCACCAGTGAAATCCGGCGCATGATCATCGCCCGGGAACTCACCCGGGAGGAATTTGCCCGGAAAAGGCACAGATAACGCTTACCCGGCCGTTCTTTCGGCCATTCGACGAAAGAGCCAAGCGATGGAATACGGATTGAGGCGGTACGAAGCGGCCCAGAGGCTCTTTTGGGTCTTATTCTTCATCTTATGTCTCGGTCTTGCCTATCTTCTGGCGGAGGCGGCCATGGATTCTCCCGCCGCTCCGAAGGCCGTACCACCCACTCTTCATCCCGATGCGCTGAAATCTTTGAGTTTTTGGTTTCAGCTGCAATGGATTCGAGGGGAACCCTTTGGAAAAGTATTGGTGTACCTCCTGTACGTGGCCATGATCTTTGTGGTGGGAAGGTTTTTCTGGCTCCTGGTCCAGTATGTTGGAAAGTTTTATGTGATGAGCCTGCTGGATTCCCATATCCGCAAACCGGCCGGACCACCCAAACGGGGGTTGGATCCCCTGTCCATGAATCCCGAAAAGCTCTTCCCCACGGAGATCCTGCTGAAGAAAACCGGTCCACTGTACCTGCGCCTGCTGTTTCATCCGCTGACCCGCCTGAGATTGATGCTGGCAAGGAACCAGGGAACTCTCTCCTCAGAGGAGCTCATGGAGAGGGAACGGCGCATTGTGGAGACAGACTGGCAGATCCTTTGGGGGGCCTGGACCCCCTTTCGATGGCTCCTCTGGCTGCTTCCCTTCTTTGCTATGCTGCAATCCGCCTGGCTCCTCTACCAGCAGGTTCAGCCGGCCGTCACCGGTCAGAAAGAAATCCACGACATTCTGGGTCCGGTTTTCGCCAGCATCATCCCCTTGGTCCAGGTGGTTTTGATCACGGTTCTTTTGAGTCTCGGTTCCGGCTTGCTGAAGAGGATGGAAGGCTTCTACCTCTCGGGCGTGGACACCCTCTTCTACGATCAGTTCCTTTCCCGCCTTCCTTTTCAGAGTAGCGATACCGTGATTCTCCTGGAAGTCCTGAACCGACATTTCCAGGAGCTCCATTTTGTCCTGCGGCGGCTGGAAAAGTCCCTGGGCGAGGGCAAATAAGGGGGAGGACGGCGGGTGAGAGGGAAAAAGTCCCCAGAGGATTCCCGTATCGGGTACTGGATTCAGAAGACCCTCGAGAAACACCC
>JAGPLX010000049.1 GCA_018053185.1 Syntrophobacteraceae bacterium | reverse complement strand
CTTCAACCGGCCCTGGGCCAAGCCACAGGCCGGACAAAGCCTAGGGGTGTCGTCCAGGGTCACGGTTTTGGGTTGGACACCACCAATGAAGAAGAACATCGCACTCCTTCCTCCGCACCAACCGATTTGCAGCCTTCCGGCTTGGATGCCTTATACCACAATTTTTTTTTCAGGACCACGAAGCATTGGGGAGCCGTTTTTCATTCGCAACTATTGGGATGGGAACCGTTGCATCGTGCCTCGTCCCGCCTTTCGTGGCTCACGTTTTCTCTTTGCCCTGCATTCCTACACTCCCTTTCTTTTCTCGACACACAGCCGTCAGCAATCCAGGGACCCGGACTTTCGGATTGTAGAGGACCCCGGCCAGCATGGGCCTTGCCTCCCGCTGTTCCCAAAGTTTCCTGAGAGCTCCCGCGGCATCAAAAAGCAGGGGGCATCCTCAGGGTGCGAATTGCACACCAGCCTTTCTGCCAACCGGACAATTTACTGAAGTCCATCCCGGTCAAAGGGAAGGGTTTTCGAAAGATATTGGGCCAGGGCCGGCCGGCTGCGGTGTTTTGAGGTTCGAGTTGTCGCGGTCTCTGCAAGTGATCCCGGGCTTCCCACCAGGGGCACTGTTGGATCGAGCCAGGGAGAGGGCCGGAAGAACGCCTCACGGTCTGGATTGATTTCCGCGAAAATCCCCCCTGTCAGGGTTAAACGATGGGCTCATTTTTGCTCCTTGACAGGCTTCAATACCCTCGATTATAAGAATTCTTTTGTATTTGATGGGGTTTCAAACCCCTATCCTGTATAAAATAAGGGACCCCCTTCCGTGATCCGGCCTGCCTTGTGGACCAAGCTGGATACGTTTTCCAAAGGATGAGGAAAGTACAATGAAAAGGACCTTCCAGCCCAGCAATCTCAAGCGAAAGAGAACCCACGGTTTCCTGGTGCGCATGTCGACCCAGGGAGGAAGAAAGGTCATACAACGGCGCCGAGCCAGAGGACGGAAGCGGCTGAGTGCTTGAGGGACCTCGCTGGAACCGAAGGCTGTGCTTTCCTTGTTCCGAGAGGTACCGGAAAATGGGTGACCGGCGGTATCGCTCCCACGAAAGGCTGAGATCCTCTCACGAGTACCAGCTCGCAAAACGCATGGGCAGACGGATTCGAACGGCTCATTTCACCATCAATTTGAGACCCAACGACCTTCCCCATCACCGGCTCGGCATGGTGGTGCAGAAGCGGTTCTGGCACGCTGTGGAGAGAAACCGTATCAAGAGACGACTCAGGGAATGGTTTCGGACCCACAAACACCGAATCCCCATGCCCGGGAAGGATCTCGTTTTCGTCGCCAGGCCGGGCGCCGAAATCATGCCTGTGGACGAGATTGACCGAGAGGTGGTCTTGAAACTGACTGCGCAGGATGAGAAAGTTTGATGATTCGTTCCCTTCTTCTTATTGCCATCCGATGTTACCAGATCTTTCTGTCCCCATGGCTGGGGCCTTGCTGCCGATACGTTCCCTCCTGTTCTCAATATGCCTATGAAGCGGTGCAGCTTCATGGATCCTGGACGGGGTGTCTTCTGGGGCTGAGACGAATCGCTCGCTGTCATCCCCTTCATGCCGGAGGATACGACCCAGTTCAACCCCCTTGTCCAACGAATTCCCCTGCAGAGTGGAGCTCTTCCAAATGGAAAAACGGGCCGTAATTGCATTTGCTCTTTCCCTTGTTATCCTACTTTTCTGGGATTATTATTTCGGATTGTTTCGAAGTCCCGATACGAAGTCATCCAAGGAATCCGCCCCTTCGGGTCCGGTGTCTACTCCCTCCCAACCCGCCCAAGTCCCGGTCGGCTCCCCTTTTCCGAAGGTTCTTCCCCAGGGTCACCTCAAGCTGGACCAGCATTTTCCCAGTTGGGACATCGACAGCCCCTTATTCTCCATGCAGTTGCTGGCCCCCGGAGCCCGGATCCACTCCATGGAATTGAAGAAATATCGCCAGGAGGTGAGCCAGGATTCACCCCCCATGCAGATGGTCACCACAAGGTCCACGGGATATCTTCCCCTGGCGGTAGATCTCCTGCATCACACGGATTGGCAATTATCCACCCGACCCTTCATGTCCCAATCACCCAGGCAGATCCAACTGAACTCGGACAGTCCACCGGCAACCCTCTCCCTTCACACGGAGATCTCAGGGCAGCTGCGACTGACAAAGGCTTTCGTCTTTCAGCCGGATACCTATTTTGCCGATCTGGAGATCCATCTCGAGAATCTTTCCCCCACGGCGCTTACGGATCAACTGGGCATCAGTCTTTATTTCCAACCCTATTCCCATCCGTCCACAGAAAGCTCCTACAATCAGTCCCGGCTCTCCAGCCACGAGAAGGGCTCCATCACCAACCACTCCATCGGTGATTTGCAGAAGAAGGACCTTGTCCTCAAGGGACCCATCGATTGGATCGGCTATGAAAACAATTATTTCATCCAGGCACTTCTTCCCATCGAGAAACAGGGGTATCAGATTATCTCGAAGATTTTAAACCCTCAGGAAGGTCTTCTGCAGGTGGTGTATCTGACGGAACCTTTCCAGATCGAGGGGGGACAGACGAAGAAGGTTCCCCTCCGGATTTATATGGGTCCCAAGGAACTGACTCATTTGGCCAAGGCAGAGCATCAACTTTCCGAGTGCGTGGACTACGGTTGGTTCACTTTTTTGGCCAAACCTCTCCTGATCGGCATGAACTGGGTTTTCCGCTATACGCACAACTACGGGATCGCCATCATCCTGCTCACGATTGTCATCAAGATTATCTTCTGGCCCTTGACCCAGAAGAGTTTCGAATCCATGCAGACCATGAAGAAGATCCAGCCCAAAATCGCTCAGATCCGAGAGAAATACAAAAACGACCGGGAGAAGCTCAACCAGGAGCTCATGGGAATATACCGCACCTACAAGGTCAATCCCTTGGGCGGATGCCTTCCCATGCTTCTTCAAATCCCTGTGTTCTTCGCCCTGTATCGAATGCTCAACGGCGCCATTGAACTCCGCCATGAACCATTCATGCTCTGGATCAACGACTTGACCGCACCGGACCGCCTCCACATCGGCGTTCCCATTCCCTACCTCGATGGCATTCCCGTTCTGACCATCCTCATGGGAATCTCCATGTTTGTGCAGCAGAAAATGACTCCCACCACCGGCGACCCACGACAAGACAAAATGATGCTTTTCATGCCGGTGGTATTTACGGTTTTCTTTGTCAACTTTCCCTCCGGTCTTGTGCTATACTGGCTTGTGAACAACATATTGTCGATCATCCAACAGTATTGGATCAACCGCCGTACATGATCGACATCTCATCTCCTCGATTCTGTTGCATGGCGACCCGCTCGATTCGGGAGATGGTGGAGGAGAGCATGCCGACTCTTGAAATTGAAGAAAAATCCGTCGAGGATGCCATCTCTTTGGCATGTGAAAAGCTCAAGCTTCCTCGAGAGAAACTGGAAATCGAAATTCTTTCCAAGGGGTCTTCTGGAATCTTCGGCATCGTTGGCGCCAAGAAAGCGAAAATCCGGGTTACGCCCAAGGTGATGCCGCCGGAGGTTGTGGCGGAAAGAGCCAAGGAAATTTTGGTGGAGGTCCTGAAACATGTGGACCTGCCCACAGTGGTGGAATCGGAAGCTCAGGAAGATCACGTCTGTCTGAATATCATCAGCAATGGTTCCGGAATTCTCATTGGAAAGCGCGGCAAGACTCTCAATGCCCTCCAGTATCTGGTCGGCAGGATTGTCCAGAGGGAGATGGGCGAAAACATTTCCGTCATCGTCGATACGGAGAACTATCGGTCCAAAAGAGAAGGGAGCTTGACGGAGCTCGCCCAGCAACTCAGTGAAAAGGTTAAAAAATCTCGCCGTCCCTTGACCACGGGACCCATGAATGCCCAGGACCGCCGGGTCATCCACCTTGCCTTGAAGGAAGACGAAGATGTTCGAACCAAAAGCAAAGGGGAGGGCAATCTTCGAAGGGTGATCATTTACCCGGTGAAGCGGGGCAAGAAATCCCCCGATGCGGCAGCCCCAGAGTAAAGGCCGGCCGAGGCAGCATTCCGGAGCCCATGGGACCTGAACTCTTGGATGATACGATCTGCGCCATTGCGACCCCGGTGGGCGAAGGGGGGATCGGGATCATCAAGATCAGTGGCCCCGACGCCCTATCCATCCTTCGAGGTCTCTTCCAGCCGAACCGCCATATTCAAACCATCGAATCCCACCGCCTTTATCACGGCTGGATTGTTGAACCTGCCTCTTCCCAAGCTGTCGACGAAGTCCTCGTAAGTTATATGGCGGCACCCTGCACCTACACTCGCGAGGACGTGGTAGAAATCAACTGCCACAGCGGCTATCGGGTGCTCGACTACATCCTTCACCTGGTGTTGAAATCCGGAGCACGACTGGCGGAGCCCGGGGAATTCACTCGCCGAGCCTTCCTCCATGGCCGTATTGATTTGTCCCAGGCGGAAGCCGTAATCGAGGTCATTCGTTCCCGATCTCACCAGGACCTGCTCCTGGCAAATCGCTCGTTGCGCGGTGAATGCCGAACCATCGTCCAAACCTGGCGAGAAAACCTCTTGCAGGTTCAAGCCGAGCTGGAAGCCACCATTGATTTTTCGGAAGACATGGACGAAGAGACCCCCTCGAGCTTCGAGGTCTGGGCCGAACGCCTGGACGAGAATCTGTGTCGTCCCCTGAAGATCTATCTGGAGGAGTATGAGAGCACCAGGATCCTCCGCGAGGGGATGACCCTGGTGCTGGTGGGAAAACCCAACGTCGGTAAGTCGTCCCTGTTGAATGCCCTGCTGGGAAAGGAGAGGGCTATTGTCACCCCTTTCCCGGGAACCACTCGAGATGTGATCGAAGATTCGTTTCTACTCTCCGGGATCCTTGTAAAAATCCTGGATACAGCCGGTATACGGGGGGAACCCGACGAGATCGAGACGCTGGGAATCGAAAAAACCATGGATTCAATACGTGAAGCCGACTTCGGCCTCTGGATGATTGACCGAAGCAGACCCTTGACCCAGGAAGACGACACCATCCATCATGCCCTGTCGGACATCCCCCACATGATCCTTCTCAACAAGTCGGACTTGACGCCGCGGATTTCCCCGGAAGATATCACCCAGCGATACGGGGATTTCCGTCTGATTTTTCCTCTCTCGGTGTTGAACCCTCAAGACATCGAAAGGCTTCGGGAAATCCTGGCCCAAGAAACCCTGAGACGTCCTCTCGATGCACCCAAGTCGGTGTTCATCCCGAATATACGCCAGAAAGAATGTCTCGAGCAGGCCCTTGTCGCACTACTCCGAGCAAGAGATCTTTTGGCTGCACAAGCCCCAACGGAACTGGCCTGCATCGAGCTCCGGTCAGCCCGTCGTCAACTCGAGGCCATCCTTGGCCTGGAGTACGAGGATGACCTCCTGGACCGGATCTTCTCCCAGTTCTGCATCGGAAAGTGAAATGCAAGAGGAGTCCTTTCGCTCCACCCTCACTCATCTGTGCAGGGAACACGGAATTTTCCTTTCACAGGAACAGTCTCAACGGATTTTTCAGCATGTGGAACTCATGCTCGAGTGGAACCGGCAGGTCAATCTCACGAGGATCATCGATGTCCAGGATATCCTGATCGAGCATGTTCTGGATTCGCTCCTTCCCGCCCGCTGGCTTCCGCCGCAGGGTAGCATTCTGGATGTGGGATCGGGGCCCGGTTTTCCCGGCATTCCTCTGAAGATACTTTTTCCTCATCGCACAGTGGTTCTGATCGAGTCGAACCGGAAAAAAGCGAGTTTTCTTCGTGTGTTGATCTCTCGCCTGGGGATGAAGTCTCTTAGCGTGGTGCACGGCCGATGGGAGGAATGGGAAAAGCTCTCGCGCCCGGACGTTCCCAAGAGTTACGAGATGGTAGTTCTGCGTTCCGTGCGGCTCGATCCGGACTTTCTTGGCCTCCATGCCTGGAGGTCCTTGAACCCGGGCGGAACCCTTGCCTGTTGGAGCGGCGAATTGAACTTTGAGCCTCAGAACCTGGGCAGATCAATCGAGGGGGAGGGGTTCATGTTGTTTCGCCGGAAATATTCCTACACCCTCCCAGGGCTCCGCAAATCCCGCTACCTTTGGCTATGGGAGAAAGGGATTTGACAAAGCTCAACGGCAGACAGGTCCTGGCCGGATTTCCCGCCGACTCGCCTCAAGGGCCATCCGTTCCTGCAGATCCTCCAGTTCCGCGCTGAGGGATACCGGATAATGGAGCCGGGGACGCAGGTCTCGAACGACAAGGGGGAGCGCATCCCATTCCTGCATGAATCTTTCCCGAATGGTCGTCAGGGTTTCCGGAGGTCGTGCGGGTCGGCCTCCTTCCACCACCTTCTCGAGAAGAGGTTCCGCACCGGGGCATTCTTCCCAGGCAAGGCTCACACGGTCTTCCTTCATCTCCCCTTTTTCGTCATAGAACCGGTAGACCTGCTTTTTGCCCACCCAGGTCCTCTTGCCGGTGCTCAATTTCAGGACAGGCTTTCCCTTGTATTCGACCAGTTTGTAAGCAATATCAAAATACGGCGCATCCGCCGAAACACCCATACGCGTTCCCACCGCAAAGACATCGATTTCGGCCCCACTCCGAACCAACTCTTCCACCTTGAACTCATCCAGATTTCCGCTGGCGAGGATTTTCACCTGCGGAAATCCTCCCCCCACAAGGATTTCCCTCACTTTTTTGCTCAACTGCGCCATGTCCCCACTGTCCAGACGAACCCCCGCAAGTTCCTTTCCTTCGGCTCGCATTTGCCTGGCCAATTCGACCGCCTTGTGCGCACCGCTCAGGGTATCATAGGTATCGATGAGGAGCACCGTATTCTGAGGAAAAGCCCTCGAGTACGCCGCAAAAGCGTCCATCTCCGATTCGAAGCTGGTGACATAAGAATGGGCCATGGTGCCGAAAACGGGGATGCCGTACCGTTTCCCCGCCATGAGATTGCTGGTTCCAAGGAATCCGACGATATAGGACCCTCTGGCCGCCTTTAGTCCCGCATCCATCCCATGGGTTCTCCTGAGAGAAAAATCAACGAGGTCCCTCCCACGAGCGGCATGGACGCAACGGGCGGCTTTGCTTGCGATGAGTGTCTCCAGTTGGATGGTATTCAGGATCATGGTTTCAAGGATTTGTCCCTCGATGAGGGGAGCCGTCACTTCCAGGATCGGCTCTTGCACAAAAAAAATCCTTCCTTCGGGAATGGCCCGGATGGTGCCTGAAAAGCGAAACCCCTGCAGATAGTTCAGAAACTTTTCGTCAAACTTCTCGAGGGAAGCGAGATATCTCAGAGACGAATCCCTGAAACTCAGTTGGGTAACGGTTTCCACCAGATGTTCCAGTCCCGCGCTGACAAAATATGCCCGATTTGCCGGATAGCTCCGGATAAAGAGGCTGAAGGTCGCTTCCTCGGTCATTCCTTCCTGGAGGTAACTGGCCGCCATGGTCAATTCGTAAAGGTCGGTGAGCAGTTCGGGGGCATAGGTCCAAGGGGTGGTCATGAGAGATTCCTCCTGATCTTGTGAGAGTGGGAAAGGAGGTCGTCTTCCATCGCTTGCACCAGTTTTGCGCCGTAGACCCGTTGCATACGAGTCAGGGCAAATTGGTGGAACTGCCGGTCGAAATCCGCCACGGCGTCAACGGGAACCACGACGGAATAATCCCGGTTTCGAAGGTCCCCCGCCGTGTCCATAACGCAGATGGATGTCACGACTCCCGCCAACCACACTTCCGCAGGTCGTGCCGCGGAGAGAATTTCCTCCAAGTTATTTCCGAAGAAGCCACTAAAACGCGTCTTGTCCACCACCAAACTGCCTTCGGGAGGGGTTAGCTCCGGGATGATCCGCCCTCCCCAGCTGCCTTTCACGGCATGGGGGGCAAAGAGCTCGAATTCCCGATCATCCACCGCGTGAGCGTCCCGGAGGAACACGATCAAGTGCCTCTCGACGGCAAAGCGATCCACCAGGAAACGGATCACGGGAATGATCCTTCTCGAGTCGTCTCCGCAGTACAGCGCCCCCTTCGGATCCAGGAAATCATTCAACACATCAATCACCAACAAGGCTTTACGCGTCATGATTCAGCACCTCCTGCTTTCCTCGGCCAAGGCCCCTTGGCCGGCATCGGAGCTTTGGTAAACGATTATCGCGGCCCCGACCGTCGACACAGTCACACCCCCGGGCGCAAGCCCCCTGCAGGTTACAGAAAGTCATTTCAATTGTCATGAAAAACCCGTATAATTTTATAAGGTTGGGCCCGCGCTGAAAACCAGTCCCCCTGGAGGAGACGAAAATCCGACAAAGGGCCGAATCTTGATGGAGCCGATGGATCAGACATGGAATTTGAACGGATTCAAGTGTTCACCCGAGACGAGTTTCGGGAGGCCCAAGAACCGATTTCCTTCGAATGGAGGGCACGGCATTATCGGATCATGGAAATTGTGGATCGCTGGTATTGCGGCTATCTGGATGCGACTCGTGTACCAATGCGTTATTTTCGGGTGAGAGAGCACGGGGGCAGGCAGTTTATTTTGCGCTTTCATGAGTTGTTTCGGACATGGAGCATTTTGGTGCCTCCTGAGGATAATGAGGAGGCATGACCACCGTTCAACCCGGCATGTTCCCTGCCCTTGGGAGTGCCGTAACCCTTTGAACCCTACCATGGGGAGGGCCTCTTGATCCGCATCGCTGTCATTGACGGGCAAGGTGGCGGTATTGGGACGACCATCATCCGGAAAATCAAGGAAGTATACGGAGAGCGCACGGAAGTCTGGGCGTTGGGCACCAATGCGATCGCAACAGCCCAGATGATGAAGGCACGAGCAAACCGGGGGGCTACGGGGGAAAACGCCATCTGTCACTGCGTGAATGAGGTGGAAGTGATCGTGGGCCCCATATCCATCCTTCTCACCCATGCCATGATGGGGGAGGTGACCCCCAATATGGTCCAGGCGGTTGGGGCAGCCAGGGCCACGAAAATACTCCTGCCCATCACCCAGGATCCCATCATCATCGTGGGCACCATGCGGGAACCCCTCCCTCATTTGGTGGAAAAACTCGTCGGGGAACACTTACGAGGCCTTATCCCCCAGGATTCCGAACCCTCATGAACACCAGAGACCTTGTCCGGACCCCCCACCTGATTCTGGGCGGGGCCAAGAGCGGCAAGAGCAGGTACGCTGAAGAGCTCATCACCAAGCTTCCTCCTCCTTACATCTACGTGGCGACCGCCCAGGCATTGGACGAAGAAATGAGGAAGCGCATCCGAGCTCACCAAGACCGTCGGATCCCTCACTGGCAGACTCTGGAAAGCCCGATCCAGCTTACGGAAACCCTTCAAGGTCTTCAAGGCCGGAATACTCCGGTCCTCGTGGATTGTCTCACCCTCTGGCTGACCAATCTGCTGCTGCACTCTCCTCCTCACACCCCCGAAACCAGGATCACGGGACTTCGGGACTTCATCAAGCAGGCTGACTATCCCCTCGTTCTGGTGTCCAATGAGGTTGGAAGCGGCATCGTGCCGGACAACGCCCTGGCCAGAAGCTTTCGAGACCTCGCGGGCTTTGCCAATCAGGAAGTGGCCAGAGTCTGTTCGTCGGTGACGTACGTCGTGGCGGGATTGCCCATGGTCCTCAAATGAATCATTTTCCTTCCATGAAGGCAGGGCGGACCCAGGCGAGGGTGTTGAACGCTTCCTTGCGGGGGGGGGAGCTTCAGCGTAACGTGGTTGTGCGACCATTTTTGTGATAGATTCTCCCCCCCGGAGATGACGGGGGCAGTCCTCGAGGGATGGTTTTGCAAATGCTCAATCTCAGGTAAGCCGATGTGGGATAGTTTTGCTACGGCACTATCGTTTCTGACCGTTTTTCGCGTGCCTTTTTCCCCCCACGGAGAACAGACTCCCGTTGCTCTGGCCAGAAGCTTTTCGTTCTTTCCCATGGTCGGCTTCCTTTTGGGAACCGCTTCCCTGGTGTTGGCATTTTTTCTCCGCGACATCATGCCACCCCTTTTATTGGCCGCGAGCATCACCTTTTTTTTCGTGATCGCCACCCGAGCCTTCCACCTGGACGGTCTCGCGGATTTCTGGGATGGTCTGGGAGGCGGTTACAGCAGGGATCGACGCCTCGAGATCATGAAAGACAGCCGCACAGGAACGTTCGGTGCCGCGGCACTCTCCCTGGCCATCGCATTGAAGATCGCCGCACTTCATGCTCTGCTTGTTCACCGCATCGCGACCCCCTTCCTCATTGTCCCCGCCTTCAGCCGGTTGGCCATGGTGCTCACTGCCTACAAAACGACCTATGCCCGCAAAGAAGGGGGTCTGGGGAAACCATTTCTCGAGCACATGACCAGTCGGGAACCGCGAATCGCCGCAGCTCTTTGCCTTCTGTTTTCGGCAATCATGAATCCTTCCTATACCTTGCTGTGCCTGGTGGTGGTGCTCGCTTTTTCTCAAATCATGAAACGATGCTCCCAACGATGGTTCGGAGGAATTACCGGCGACGTTTTGGGGGCTGTAAACGAGATGACGGAAATCATCCTGTACGCGCTTGGGGCGATGCTTTTGGGCTTCCCAACCACCGAGGGAACCTGAATGGACGGAATGGGGAAAAGACATCCCCGTCATCCTCGGGAAGGTCGAAACCCCGGGCCCGGCAGGGGCATGCCGGGGCCGTTTCCTGCTGCGATGCCGAAGTTACTTTCCAGTCTCGAGGGAACTGAAGTATGGTTCGACAAGACCCGACTCATTGGCAGATTCTCCATTTGTTGAAAGAGCAAGGGAACGATTTTCTCTCGGGGACTCTTTTGGCTTCAAGGCTGGGTCTGACGAGGACCGCCGTCTGGAAGCACATACAGAATCTTCGCGGCATGGGCTACGACATCCAAAGCCATTCCAAGGAAGGATATCGCTTACTGAATGTTCCGGATCTTCTCATCCCGGAGGAGATCGTGCCCGGTCTCAAAACCCGATGGCTTGGGAGATCCTACCATCATTTCCCCCGGATCAGCTCGACCAACGACCATGCTTTGCTGCTGGCGGCGCAGGGTGCCCCTCACGGCACGGTGGTGGTAGCCGAGGAACAGACTCACGGCAGGGGACGATTGAAACGCGAGTGGCTTTCGGCACCTCAAAAAGGGATCTACTTTTCCATCCTCCTTCGGACTCCTTTGCCCGTTCAAATTGCTTCCCAGACCACTTTGGTGGCTGCCCTTGCCCTGGCAAAGGTGATCCGAAACCGTTACCGTCTTGCCTCTTCCATCAAATGGCCCAACGACATTCTTATTCATCACAAAAAGGTTGCCGGCATCCTCACGGAGATCCAATCCGACATGGATTTGACTCGATTCCAGGTGATCGGGGTAGGCATCAACGCCAATTATTCGGAGGCGGAACTAGCGGGGCCTTTCCGTTATCCGGCATCTTCCCTTGCCATCGAGATGGGTTCCTCCATCAAAAGACAAGAGCTTCTCCTGGATTTCTTTCATCAGTTCGAGGAAGAGTATTCCCGTTTCATCCAGGAAGGGTTTGCGGATCTTTTGGCCGAACTGGAGCGATACTCCGCGGTGCTCGGCAGGGTGATCAAGATCCTGCAGGGTGAAGAAGAGATTGAGGGAAAGGCGTTGGGTTTCACTCCGGAAGGAGCCCTCCGGCTTTTAACGAAGGACAGGGGAGTGCAGATCATTTGGGTGGGCGATGTAACCCGGGTCGGGGAAATGGATTTCCCGCAGGTTGAAAACGGCGCCGCCGAGGGTTGACCATCAACTGCCGCGGGCTCTTTCTGCCGCTTCCTGCTTCCGCTTGCAGTCGATACATTGCGTGGTCACGGGTCGAGCTTTCAATCGATCTATGCCGATGTCGTCTCCACACACCTCACAAATGCCGAAATTGCCGTCCTCGATGCGTTGCAGGGCTTCTCGGATCTTGAGGATGAGCTTACGTTCCCGATCTCGGATTCGAAGCATGAAGTTTCGGTCGGACTCGAGGGTTGCGCGATCCGTGGGATCAGGGAACGTCTCTTCCGTATCGGTCATACCGGAAACCGTTTTTTCCGCTTCCTCGTACAGTTCATCCAACCGCTTGAGCAAGAGCTCCTTGAAAAACGCCTGCGTCTCCCGATCCATAATTCCACCCCCACAAGGTGATTAAAGGCTAGTTCCCTAACATACTCCGAAAGAAGAGTAAAGGGAAAAGCTGTTCCCTAGGAACGCTGATAGGTCCCGCTTCGCCCCCCGGATTTGAAGGTCAGTTTCACATTGTGAATGCTCATGTCCCGATCGATGGCCTTGCACATGTCATAGATGGTGAGGCAAGCGTGGACCACCGCCACCAGCGCCTCCATCTCCACTCCTGTGCGATCCCGGGCCTTCACCGACGAGGACACTCTGATCTCATTTCGTTCTTCATCCACGGCAAAATCAACCTGGATTCCGCTCAACTGGAGTGGATGGCACAGGGGAATCAGCTCCCAGGTTTTTTTGGCGGCAAGAATCCCCGCAATTCGGGCAGCCTCCAGGACATTTCCCTTGGGTACTTTTTGATCCCGGATCCTTTGCAGGGTTCCCTGCGACAAACGCACGAAAGCCTCTGCCCCGGCCTCACGGTCCGTAACGTCCTTCTCTGTCACGTCCACCATTCGCAGGCGGCCCTCTGAGTCGATGTGGGTCAGTTTGTGTTGGTCCATTTCATTCCTCTCACAGGCACGACTTCGAGGACGGCATCAGCGGAGGTTGGCCTGGATCTGCATCACTTCCCGCCTTGCCCTCTCATAAAATACGGCGTCACTGATTTTCCCCTCTACGTAATCGCTCCAACTGAGAAAATCATGAAAGAAGAAGAGGCTCAGACCCGCTTCGCGGCATACCTGCCTGTAGATGCTGTTGGCACGTCGGGCACGTTTCCTTTTCTCCACCTCTTCTTCGGAATACTTTGGATCCTCTTTTTCAATCACCAGGTACTTGCCGAAAGAGGCGGAGAACTCCTCCATCTCCCGTTTGGCCTGTTCGGTAAGCTCGGCATCCCCGATTTCTCCCTCCACATACTGTTTCCAGGCATCGAACTCTTGCCAGGAAGACACCTTTATCCCCGATTCGTCACAAGCCTTGTAGCATATCCGAGTGGCTGCCTCTGTGCGCTCACCCTCGCTCTCCACCGGATCAAGACAGGTCTCCCGGAATCTCCTCGATTCTTCTTTCATCTCTTCGCTCCTGCTGGTTGCTCGATTTCTGATCCCTGAGACTGCTGAAAAAAACTCGGCCCGGCTCTGCTTACAGCTTCTCCTCCATGTCACGGGTGAAAACTCCCAGGTCCGAGGTGTTCACGAGACGCAAGTTGCCTGGTTGCCTCATCTTATAGAACCGTCCCTTATCTCCCCAAGTAGACTTGCATGATTTCATCCAAGGTGAACAGGGCATCGAAAGCCGGCGCCGTTTCAAGTATCTTTTCCCTCCCCCCCATTTCCTGGCGATCCACCAGGACCACTACCTTGACCACCTCGAGACCCGCCGAGCGACATGTTTCAATCGCCTGAAGCGTCGAGCCCCCCGTGGTGACGACATCATCCACCACCACCACTCGATCCCCCGCTTGGACGTTCCCCTCGATGAGACTGGCAGTGCCGTGATCCTTGGCGTTCTTTCGAACAACAAAGGATTGGACGGGTTCCCCTTTGAGCCAGGAAGTGAAGGACACGGCGTTGGCAATTGGATCCGCCCCCAGAGTCAACCCCCCGACGGCCTGGACCCGCAGCCCCCGAATCCTCTCGAAGGCTAGATGACCGATCAGGTACTGCCCTTCCGGGTCCAAGGTGACCTTCTTGCAGTTGAAATAAAAGCGGCTGGTCCCTCCATGGGCCAGCTTGAAGACGGGATTCTCCGAGTACTGAAACGCCCGGTTTACGATCAGCTCTTTGAGTCTTTTTCTCATGAACCAAACCGCTTTTCATTCGTCCGCGTTGTCTTATTGCCTTGGAGGCACCCTGAGCCTTCTCATCGAGCCGGGCTTGGACAAGTGGGCTCTCGTCCGGCCGTGCCCTTCAGCTCCAGGTCAACATTCGGACCAGTTTGGACCAAAACCCTTCTCGCTGCTGAACTTCCAGAAGCTTCAAGCTATATCTTTCCTTCTCCCACTCGAGCCTCTCTTCCAGGTGCTTCTCCTGCAGAGCCCATCGCTCCTGAAGCATTTCCCTCTCCCTGGAGATTCTCTCCTGACATTGCCTCTCCAGCAATGCAGCCCTGTCGTCCATCGCCTTGCGCGTATCTTGTAGTTCCTTTTCGACCAATCGTTTCTGGTACAGAAGATCCCTCTGAAGCTTTTCTATTTCGGCATTTTTCCGCGCCAGCTCGTGCTGCTGCTCGTGAAGCTGATCGAGTAGGCGCTGATTCTCGTTCAGGAGTCCACACTTGTCATCCAGCCGCCGCTCAAGTTCTGCGAGCTTTTGCGCCAGGGACTGCAGGCCTTCCAGGACAGCGGGGGAAGAAACCGATGGGGGATCTTGAGCCCCCGCCCGTGCTGCAGGTGAAGGGTCCGAGAATGTCCGCCCCGTTTTTTCCGGGACGGCACTCCGGCGACTCCTCTTTTGGGCCGGCAATTTTTCCGCCATGCCGGGATCCTGTCCCTGCCGCTCGCTCCCCTTCGATCGACCGGTCACTTCTCTCACCCCATCATTAAACCGTGCGCGATCCGCACTCGACCGCCCCTGCCGGCAACACGTTCACCGGCAGTCATCAACCGCCTCAACGCTCCTTGATCTCCAAGACCCTATCATCCCCCTCCAGGGAAAAGCATAGAGCTTTATAAAACTTTTGTCTTATGTTATCAATTTTCAATTGGAGAAGGGTCCCGGGACGGAAAACCGAAACACTCTGTGCGTGGGAGCGGGAGACATCTCGAGGAAGGCATACCGAGACCGGGAGGAGGTTGGGACCCTTCGGAGGAGAACCGGAAGAGCACGATGGCCAGAACATTGCGCCGGATTAGCCTGGTCTTTGCGGGAGGGTTTTTTGGGGCTTTTGTCAATTCCGTGATGGCTTGGTACCTGGGCAGGAAGGGTGTCCCTCAGCAATTCGGGGTTCACCTCGCCTCCGGGTGGAGCGCCCATTACCTCTATCCCAAGCTGGTCTGGGGCGGACTATGGGGCTTGCTTTTTCTGGCTCCAGCCTGGCGCACCGGGTTTTGGGTCGGTGTTTTCAGTCGAGGAATCCTTTTTAGCTTGCTTCCCACCCTTTTCCAGCTGCTCTATGTGTTCCCTGTTCTCGATGGCAAGGGGATCTTGGGTCTGACCTTAGGCAAGCTCACGCCGGTTTTCGTCTTTTTCTATAACGCCGTCTGGGGTTTTTGCACGGCCCTGTGGGTTTACGCCTCCAAGGCGGATGCCTAACCCAGGTTCTCTTGGAAGGAACCATTGCCCCAGCGATGATGGCCCGGGTTTTTCGGAAGGAGCGTCTTTCAGTGGGATACACCGTTGCTCTGGGAGGGAAAGGCGGCACCGGAAAGACCACCATTGCGGGTCTGCTGATCCGTTACCTCATCAAGCATGGAATGAAGCCTGTCCTCGCCATTGATGCAGACTCCAATTCCAACCTGAACGACGTTTTGGGCGTGCGTCTGAGGGAGACCCTTTCCGAAGCCCGGGAGATGATGAAGACCTCTGTGCCCAGAGGAATGACCAAGGATATTTTCATGGAGATGCAGATGGAGCAGTCCCTGGTGGAAGCCGAGGGATTCGACCTCATCGCCATGGGACGCCCCGAAGGGCCAGGCTGCTATTGTGCCGCCAACAATCTTTTGAGCAGCCTCATGGACCGGCTCATCAAGAACTACCGGTATCTGGTGGTGGACAACGAAGCGGGCATGGAACATTTCAGCCGCCTCATTCAAAAGGATATGGACATTCTCTTGCTGGTGTCCGACCCGAGTTGTCGCGGCCTCGCCGCTGCCTGCCGCATTGCCGGGCTGGTGCGCACCCTGCCCATCAGAGTCCGCGAGGTGAGGCTTCTGGTCAATCAGGTCGACTCCCCGCTGTCATGGCCGAAGGAGGTGACTCAGATCTTTGGAGAAGATCGCATTCATGTATTGCCCAAGGACCCTCTCGTGGCTGAGTACGATCTTCACGGCAAGCCGACCGTGACGCTTCCCGAGGATGCCCTCATTGTGAAGGCGGCTGATTCGATCTTTGACCGTCTGTTTTCCTGAAATGATCCGCGAAAAGTCCAAATGGGACTGGACACCCGCCATGTCCCTGGTTTATTGGAATCCTTTCTTGACGGCCGAATGCCCCCGGTCCCTGGATCACTCCTCAATCCCCTCTTCACAGGGGATCGTGTGTCTGCAGTTTGAATACCGGAGGAAGGCTTTTTTCTCCCGTTGCCCCTGGGCGACGGGAAAGTTCTTCATCAACGAACCGTGAACCACGGAAGTACTTTTCTGCGAACGATTTTCAACAATCGCGCGTTGCCGTCATCGAATCCTTGGCAGGAGGAAACATGTTTCCAGTACATCGCGCTCTCATCAGTGTGACCGACAAAACAGGGCTGGTGGATTTTGCCCGAGGCCTCGAACAGTTGGGAGTACAGCT
>JAGPLX010000103.1 GCA_018053185.1 Syntrophobacteraceae bacterium | reverse complement strand
CCCTTGACGTTCCCTTCATCGGGACCCACGGTCACACTCCCTCCGGGGTCGATAACGACGAGACGATTCCGGAAGGTGAGGTTCGAGAGCCCTTTTGTGCCCGCGCCTTCCTTGCCGATAACCAGGACTTTCGCACCAATGAAGGATGCGTAGTCTTCCGGGGCGGTGAACGTGAAGTGGGTCTCCCCACTTTCCGTGGCCGCCACGGTCTCTTTCCCCGCCTGGCCTAATGCCACAGCGGCGGGTTCCACCGCCGGGGGCACCCAGATCTCGGAAGCCATGGCGGATCCTGCAAAAAACAGCACCAACCCTCCAAAAAACACCCCAAAAATCAGCCCGCCTTTTAACCTCGTAACACCCATCCTCTCCCTTTCCTCCCGGTTTTGTCCTCTTCCTCCGGGCCGCAGCCGCGACCCTTCCCGGTTACCTATCCAAATAAACGTGCGTTCGGTCATCCGACCGTCATGCCTTGCAAAGCTGGGCCCGGTCCCCCCGTAGAGGCGCCAAGAGCGCGGAAACACCCGAAGAATCCTCGTGGATTCCTTCGTTTCATCGCCCGCTCTGCCCCCGACCCGTGAGCTCACTCATGGGAGACCGGACGGCGCCTTCCCCCAACGATTTTTCGGGGAGGGGGGTGAGAGTTCCCGTCGGAGATTCCTCCAACCACTTGACCTGCAGAAGAGCGTCGTGCCGGTAGGACATGTTCGGGGGAGGGTCTTTCGAATACCTGATGTTTTCATTGTCGCAACAGTTTTCAGTTGGGGTCATGCCGGATTCGTGGAACCTCTTGACCTCCGCCCTCATTTTGGCCACAAATTCCGCCCGGTCGCTCAGCTCCTCGATTTTCTTCAGGATCAGCAGGTCCTCGAGGCCGTCTCGCAAGGCTTCCAGCCTCAAGGACGGCACGATCCGGGTCACTCCTCCGACGGTTGCCGTATAAACCAGGTTCTGGTTCAAAAAGGAAATGTCTTCAGAGTTCCCGGAATCCTGATCGAGCCACTGGATCTGTTCCCAGTCCAGGGTCCCGTCTTTCACCGGCGGCTTGTTCACCCCCGGCAGGTAATAGCCGTCCAGGCCGTAGTACCAGATCATCCAGCCGATCATGCGAGGCGCCATTGCCATGGACGGGCAGTAGAGTTCGGGCCTCAGCCCATGCCATGTATTGGCGTAGAGTCGAATCTGCGCACCAGCGGCTTGGCCCACGGCCACATTCTGAGATCGAAGACAGCGGTAGTTCAGGGTCCAGATATCTATAAAAGGCCACGGCCGGCCTTCCGCCGGGTCACAGGGATCGTCACAGGGCTGTTCCGTGAGTTCCTGTTTCAGGTTCAACCCAAATTCCTGGAGGGTCTTGTAGACACACCGAACCGTGGGGTAATCTTCTTTCCGGGGTTCATCCCACCACTTGTAGCTGAACCAGCCGGCCCAGCCGGGATTCTCCTGGTAAAGCCTTGCCAGGACGGATGCCAGGTACCCCTCGTGAACCTGGAAACAGCTCGACCAGGGTGAACCCTCCTCCACCAGGCATGTCCCACACGCCTCGAAAGCCGGCAGAGGATCGCTCGGGCTGCAGGGGTCCGGCGAGGGCGTGTATTTGGGCAGTCGAATTTCCTTGTAACCCAGGCCGAATGCCGTTTTGACCAGGTTCACATAGTCCTCCCCGACCACTCCCGAGGGGGAATAGACCTGGGTATCCGCCAAAATTCCCGAGGCCGCGTTGATGCGATATCGGGAAAGGAGTTCGAGGATCTCCCCCGCTCTTGCGATTCGCTCTTCTCTCGAGCTCATCGTGTAAACATTGGCCATCACCGTCACCGGCAATTCCACGGGAAGATCCAGGGCCACCACCTCGATGGGCAGGATCTTCTCGACCGGGTCGTCTCCCACCTGGAGGCGGAGCTTGCGCATTCCGCGAGCACCCGCCTTGGATGTGACCTTCAACCAGAAATAATGGGTCCCCGCCGCAACGGTCCCCAGATCGAAGACCACGGACCCGTCTTCCGCCGTATTTTGTCCCTCGGGAGGCAGCAACACATCGAGGAATTCGTGCCCCTGCCCCAGGGAATCGGTCCCCTTGATTCGCTCGATCCGGTAGATTTCGATTTCAAGCGGGCCGGTCCGAACCGTCGGGCCGGACTGCTCGAGGACGCGAACCTGGAGGTTTCCTTCCCACCCTCTTATCAATCGGAAGGGGATCCCCTCGGCCTCTCCCGCGGCCATGGCCATGGTTCGCGAGCTGCACGAGGAGGGCGTCGCGTTGGTGCAAAGAAGGTCCCCCGGCACACGATCCAGGAAGCACCAGGAGTCGGATCCAAAAGATATCGAGGGAACCAGGGCAAGGAAAACCAAGCAGGGCAAACACCAGAAGAGCTTTCGCATGAGCATCCTCTCAAAAAGCAAGATCGTTTCCCGGATCTGGGCATCCGAAACCGAAGGAGCCCCAAGATGTCGCAACCAATGTGGGGTTCAATCTTTGGAAGGCTGCCTCGATGCTAGCAAAATGAGGCGGAATGCGCAAGGGGATTTATTCCGGTGCAGGCCGGCCAGGGGTGGGAAGGAAGATTGCAAAGGTTTACGCGAACGGGTCCCCTCTGAGGGAGCCCAGCCTGAGTCGATGCTCTATCGGTATAGTTCCTGGAACCATTTCTCGTAAAGGCGCAAAGGACTCGAAGACAGACGAGGAAGCCTAACGGAGGGAATCATTGATTCAAGCGCCCCGGGATTTGCACGGAGTTCTTTGCGCCTTCACGGTCTATCCAAGGTCCGCCGGGTGAGCGTCCTGGTCGTAGATCTCCCTCGTGTTCAACCGCTGGTCCACCTTGTAGAGAAGCCTGGCTTTCTGTTTCAGCTCCTCCTCGACGTCGGCCAGTTTGCTCCGGTCCAGCTTCCGCACCCGGATGTGCACCGCTCGGAAACCCCGGGGCGCCCGTTCATAGGAAGTCAATATGCTGGCAAGGCGGCCACCGTAAGCGCGCAAGATATCCGTGAGTTCCTTAATGGAACCCGGGCGGTCTTCGAGCAGGAGGCCGAAGACAATTCCCCCGCGCCATAGACCGGTCACGGAAACCAGCACCCGATTGATGTCCGTCTGGGTGATGACGCCCACAATCTCGTGATTGTCGTCCACCACGATGGCACCAGGAATTTCGTTTCGCAACAGGACGTCGGCCACCTCCTCCACGGTATAGTCCATCGGCACACAGGCATGGGAGCGGGACATGATGTCCCCGACCCTGATTCGAGACAAGACCAGGGAGAACTCCGGGCCCATGGTGACGGAAGGAACGCGGGAGGCAAAAGGTCTCACATCGAAGTCGGTCACCATTCCAACCAGCTTTCCGTCTCGAAGCACCGGAAGCATCTTGATGTGATAATTCTCGAGAAGGTCCAGGGCCTCGGAAAGGGGAGCACCCGCGTCGACGGTGATCACCTTGGTACTCATCCAGTCTTTCACCAACATAACATCTCCTCCATCCAGCCAATCAACGGTCCCTGGTGCGACCTTGTCTCTGTGTGCAATGAGGACGGCTCTTCCCTCGAACGGGATCGAACGCTGCGAGGGAATTCCGCTGGGTCCGGGGACCCCCTTCCGTCTAATGCTCCGGTTTGGCGGGCCATTCTCTCAGGATACGCCCTTCCGAGTCCTTCACTACGATGGAAACACCGTCATCGCCGTCCAGGCGATGAGTGGCGCAGGAGATTCAGGGGTCGTAGGCACGCACGGCCATCTCGATCTTGTTGAG
>JAGPLX010000048.1 GCA_018053185.1 Syntrophobacteraceae bacterium | reverse complement strand
GAATCTTCTCGGCAAAAGGAGTCGCACCAGGGCTTCCGACCTCTTCAGATGCGTTTTTTCTCATCGTTTTATCAAGGGTGACCCCCGAGAAGCCTGGAAAATCGTTCGGCCTCTCGAGGATCGCGACACCCATCTCGATATCTTGAAACCCGTCTACTACTGGATCACACATTGACCTGTTGAACAACCGCGTATCCTGCGAGGCAGGAATCGCCCTGGTGGTCGCCGTCTGCTCGGCGGTGAAGAGACAGTCCGTATCTCCTGCGCTCCTCATCTTCGGTGACCTGAGCATCCAGGGAAACATCAAGGCGATCCGTTCCCTGGCGGAGCCTCTTCAAGTGGGGATGGAAAACGGAGCCCGCAGGGCCCTCATCCCCGTCGAGAACAAGCGCCATTTCCTCGAGGTTTCGGCGGACATCGTGGAACGAGTGGACCCCATCTTTTACGGCGACCCCGCCACCGCTACCATGAAAGCTCTTGGGATCGCCTGATTTCATCTCGTCCAAGCGGATGGGGTTCGAGAATTCCCATCTACCACAACTCGAAGAAGATCCCGACGGCGCCGAGCCCTTGGTTCTTTTCGCCTGACGCGCCATTGCCGTGGCAGAGCTCGACCACGAAGAACCTCAGCGATCCGGCTTTTGAACGGTGAATCCGCATCGATCGCGGCTTTTCACTTCCCCGGCGGTATTTTGAGAACCTCATTTGCCGTTGGATTGGTCGGCCTTCCTCGATGGATATCAGCTCCATCGGCCGACCGATGGGGACCATGTCCAAGTGCATTTCGTGCGCCTGCGCCACCCTGGGCACAGTCCCGACGCCCCCCCTTTTCGGACAGGCCCAAAATGGCTAATATATATGCGTTCATGATTCATCCCCTCGAGCTCCACCCTCCGGCGCGGTGCACGAGGTAGGGTAACGTGGTGGCAATCACGCCACGGTAATAACTCTGGATGGACCTCGAATGCACAAGATCCTTATCATCAAACCGTCCCGCTACCGGTCGCGATCCGACCCGGCAGTCCTGAAAACGAAGAAGAGAAGAGTGGTTCCTCTCACTCTCCCCTACCTGGCGGCCCTCACACCCTCCGACTGGAGCGTTCAACTGATCGACGAACAGGTAGAAGAGATCGATTTTTCCGCTACTCCCGATCTGGTCGCCATCACGGTGTGGACGATCAACTCCCTGAGAGGGTATGAAATCGCCCGCAGGTTCCGGGAAAGGGGAGTGCCCGTCATCATGGGGGGCCCCCATACGGCCTTCTTTGCTGAAGAAGCTGCCCAGTATTGCGATGCGGTCTGCATCGGAGAGGGGGAAGACGTCTGGCCCGTCATGCTGGAGGATGCAAAGCACGGCCGACTGAAAACCATCTACCGGCGTGACGACTTCTGTGATCTGCAGGGGCTGCCCCTGCCCCGCTACGACCTGCTCCGCCACAAGCCGGGACCCTTTCAAACCTTTGCCGTCCAGACGTCCCGGGGATGTCCCTTCCGCTGTGTATTCTGCTCGGAGCGTTTTTACCTGGGCGAACGCTACCGCTACCGACCGTCGGAGGACGTGGTCGCAGAGATACGGGCAAGCCGTGCCAAGTTCGTTTTGTTTGCGGACAGCAACTTCGCCGGCAAGAGGGAGCACTCGATGGAACTGATGGAGGCCCTGATCCCTCTGCGGATCCGCTGGTCCACGCTCATTCCCGTCAACCTGTGCACGGATGCCGAATTCTTGGACCTGGCAAAGGCGAGCGGCGCTCTGCACTTGAACATCGGCTTCGAAAGCCTCGACTCGGAAGCTCTCCGCTCCCTGAACAAGCGCAACAACAACGTGAGGGAGCGGACCAATGACATGCTGTCGAACCTCCGGAAAAGAGGTATCAGCTACTCGTTGAACTTCATCTTCGGGACGGATGAGGAAGACCCGAACATCTTCGCGACCACCCTGGACATGTTGATTCGCAACCGGGTTCCTGCAGCGTATTTCAACATCCTCACCCCTCACAAGGGGACGGTACTATACGAAACCATGCGCTCTCAGCAGCGCATCATCGATGATGCCGATATCGGCAGGTGGCCCGAGCTGAGGTGCTACATCATACCAAAGCAGTACACCCCCGCAGAGCTGGAGGAGAGAGTGAAGAGCATTCACCGCTCGTTTTACAGCGTCCGGTCGATGCTGCGGCGGCTGCCCTTTCCTACAAGCCTTTCCGACCTTGCGTCCTGGAGTATCAATCTTTCGCAAAGAAAGATGTTGCGGTCACGATCGAATACCCTGAATTTCGATGAATTTTGAGATGCCGACGCTCCCCGGCGGGAAAGACGACCGGCTCCACCTCCCTCGCGCAGCCCCGGTTCCATACACCGGGGCTGCGTATCCAGGCAGGCCCGTGCGGGAGCATATCCGTCCCGCCCGTTGCAGGTCCACGGGGGCTTCCTCCTCCCACCATGTAGACCTTTCCGGTTGCTTCATTCGTCCTAAACCATTCAGTGACCTTCGGCGGAGGGCGGCTCGACTTTATCGCACCGGCTGGCGGATGCGGCGCGAGGCTGGGGAAGGAGACCGCAACCGCCGGAAAAGAAGTCCCTGGTTTCAATTTGAAATTTTCGCCGTGTGAAGCACCATGCCCCCCCTGTGCCGGTCGAACAATTCCCGATCGTCTTCGGGTTGCAGGCTGAACGCAGGGTTCGCATGTTTCCACTCATTGGTTCCATCAAGGGGGAATCGCCATGAACCGGAGAGCAACTTACCTTCTGGTCCTTATGTTGAGCTTCGTCCTGATTTCCGGCAGTCCGCTCGTGGCTGCGGATCAGCCGGATTCGTCCCGGGGATCCGACCAACAGGAACCGGTATTGGTGGGGCGCATCTTCCACATCGAAGGGGAACTTCTTCGCTACGACGGGGAGGAAAAACAATGGGTCGATGTCTTACCGGACAGCCCCTGGGGGGAAGGAGATGCCCTTTACTCGGTTGAAGAGTCCAGGGCCGAGATGATCCTGCCGACCAACATATGGGTGAGGATTGGTCCCACCACGGAAATCGAACTGGTGGCTCTCACCCCGCAAAAGACCGAGATCGACCTGGTCTCGGGCACGGCCCGCTTCCTGAACAAGAGCTCGGATGTACCCCTCAAGGTCACCACGCCTTACGGATATGTGCTGGCCCAGGGGGGGTCGGTACTGGACATTTATGCCGCCACTGCGTCCGTCGAGGTGTTTGCCCTGGAGGGAAAGGTCGAGTTCATCCACGAACAGACCGGCTCCCGTTTCGAGGTAGTGGCCGGGTCCACCTCCCTTCTCGTGGACGAGAAACAGGTGGGACCCGGGACGGGCTGCCTGGATGCCGCCTGGGGGAAGTGGAACGAGACCCGTGACGCATGGTGGGCCAAGAGGCTCGCATGCAAGGGGGAGTCGGTCAAATACCTGCATGATTCAATCCGGGAGGACGCGTGTATTCTCGATGAACACGGCAGGTGGAGCCGGGTTTACTACGAGGGTGCGTACCACCATTTCTGGCGCCCGACCCGCGTGGGGGCCGGATGGGCGCCCTTCACGGCGGGCTCATGGATGTACTGGCACGGCGATTGGTGTTGGGTTCCCGCCGAACCTTTCGGTTATGTAACCCATCATTACGGCAACTGGGTGCTGGTGGGGGCATCCTGGTACTGGGCACCACCGTTGGCGGTCACGGTCGCCGTCGGCGGCCCCTTCTCAGGGATCGGCATCGGGTTCGGCTGGTACCCGGGAAGGGTCGCCTGGGTATATTCTCATGATCATATCGGGTGGATACCGCTGGCCCCGGGCGAGATCTACTACTCCCACCGTTACTGGGGACCCGGATCGCTGGTACTGGGTGCCGGTGTGGTGGGCGTCGCAACGCTGCACGACTATCGGTATGCGCACCATGCGGTGATTATAAAGCGCAGCCATTTTTCCCGGGTTACCAATTACAGGAAAGTGGTGGTGAAAAGGCCGGGCCGGGCGGCTTTATTCAAGAACTATAAGGCCGCCCGAGTGGCCAATGACAAAACGATTCCCGGCTTCGCCCATATCAAGCACCGTCGTGGCTTCAGCGCCTCGAGCCCCAGGGAAAAACCAACCTCGGCGCAAATCCAAAAGGCCCGTAAGGGGCGGCTGGGGGTTGATCGAGCAGGTTCGGGCGACGTCGGTCGCAAACATGTCATAAAGGGGGGAAAGTCCAGGCAGGCGGGCCGGGCCTCCTTGAAATCCTCACCCGCAGCCAAACGAAGCCCCGGACGCATGTCCCAGGGCCGTTCCAAGTCTCCGGGGAAATCGGTGCGGGCGGCCAAAGGCTTTGATCGGTCTCTCCACAAGGACAAAGGTAGAAAGTCGATTCAGTCCCGCAGATTTGCCGGCCGGGGGGCGGACAAACACGTGAATCGCGGCAAACCGGTTCATGGTCACGGCCCCCCGTCGGAAAACGGGAAACGGAAGTAAGAATCCGATGTGGTCGGGATGTTGTACCCACAGGTCGGTCGGCCGGAGCGGAGTTTTTCGAGAAGCGTGAGTGAAAGAAACGAGGAAAAGCCGAAGAGGAGGGACGTACCATGGCAGGCTTCAAGTAGAAGGATCCTGCAGGTTTGCCCGGACGGGACGCACTGAAGCTTTCCGGGCTGGTTCCGGGCGGGTCGGCCGCCGGGTGCACCGCCGTTGGTACCCGCGTGGGCGAAATCCACGCCGACGAGGATTTCCCGTCCCCCGGGGGACCGATGTGCAAACGAAAGAAGAATACCAAGAAAACGCAGCCGCATTCCTGCTACGAGACCCTGGACCGGTTTCATCCCTTCGACCCCGATACCAGGCGGCCATGAGGTATTTGTAAAAGGAAGTTTTCGCCAGGGAAATTTGCACAGGGCGTGCACAGACTAAAAAGGGGCTACAATCCCCGACCGGTCGTAACCCCTTTATTTTACTGGTGGGCCGTTAGGGAATCGAACCCCAAACCTCCTGATTAAGAGTCAGCTGCTCTACCTATTGAGCTAACGGCCCTTACGCGGTGGGTGTTTCTTGGTACGCCCGGCCCGACTCGAACGGGCGACCTGCGGATTCGAAGTCCGACGCTCTATCCTGCTGAGCTACGGGCGCAACACTCATGCTCCGAGGAGGTTGCTATCTAAAATAAAACCCCCTGAACTGTCAAGACCTTTTTCGCTCGATCCTTTCCCTCCCTTTCAGCCCGCAACCGCCCTTCGCATTGTCATTGGCCGAGGGTTTGACTATGATGAGAGTCGTGCCTTGCAGGGGCAGGACTGGGTCGCTGAACGATCTTGAAATCCGGAGGACGGGACGTCGAATCCCATGGCTTACATCGATCAGGAAGTGCGCCGGTTGCTGGGGCGTGCCATTCAGGGATACGGACTCATCCGGGATGGTGACCGCATCCTGGTGGCGGTATCGGGAGGCAAGGACAGCCTTTTGCTGCTCTGGATGCTTCGGGAGCGTCTGGCGCGCATCCCGATCCACTACCGCCTGACGGCGGTTCACCTGGACCTGGGCTTTGATGAGGCGGGATGGGAACCCCTCGAGGCCTTCTTCCGCGCCGAGGGGTTTCACTACGAGATCATTCGCACCGACCACGGCGTCCAGGCCCACAGCCCGAACAACCGGGAAAATCCATGCTTTCTCTGCGCACGACTACGCCGCAAAACCCTCTTCCAGGCAGCATCGCGGCTGGGTTGCCGGACAATCGCCCTGGGACACAATCAGGACGATCTCATCGAAACCTTTTTTATCAATATCTGCTACGGGGGCCAGGTTTCGACCATGCTGCCCAAACAACCCTTCTTTGACGGCGAAATGACGATCATCCGTCCCTTTGCCCTGGTACCCGGCGCCAAGGTGCAGCGTTTGTGCAACCGTCTGGGCCTCCCCGTCATGCAGAATCCCTGCCCCTCCGCTCGGAACAGCAAACGCCAGGAGATCCGAACTCTACTCGAGGGCCTTTACCGGAAAAATTCCAAGGTGCGGGGAAATGTCTTTCATGCCATGAGTCATATCAACCCGGCCTACCTTCCGCCTCCCCTGGAACTCCACGGTTCCCCTTCCGCTTTTTCTCCCGCAAAAATCAAGGACGACCCATGAATCCCACAAAAAACTTCTTCATCATAGACGGCAGTTCCTACATCTACCGAGCCTTTTACGCCATGACCCGTCTCACCAATTCCCGTGGAATGCCGACCCATGCCATCTACGGTTTTGCACGAATGATCCGGAAAGTCCTGAGGGAGAAGAATCCCGATTACGTCTGCGTGGTCTTCGACGCTCCCGGGCCCAACTTCCGCCACTCCCTCTACGAGGCTTACAAAGCCACCCGGCAGAAGATGCCCGAGGACATGGCCGTCCAGGTTCCATACATCAAGGCCCTGGTCCGGCACCAGGGAATTCCCCAGCTCGAGGTGCCCGGCTACGAGGCCGACGACCTCATCGCGACCCTCACCCAGGTAGCCCGAAACCAGGGGGTGGCCGTAACCATCGTGTCCGCGGACAAAGACTTGCTCCAGCTCGTTCAGGACCCCTGGGTTCGATTGTGGGATCCCCGGAAGGACCAGGTACTCACGGAGAAATCGGTCCAGGAGCGGTTTGGTGTTCCTCCGGCCCACATGCGTGATTATCTCGCCCTGGTGGGAGACAGCACGGACAATATTCCCGGCGTGAAGGGCGTGGGGGACAAGACGGCGCGGCAGCTCCTCAGCCGGTGGAAAACCCTGCACGACCTGTACTCCCATCTGGACGAGATTTCCAAGGAATCTCTCAAAAAGAAGCTGAAGGAGCATCAAGAAGACGCCTGCCTGTCCTGGAAACTGGTCAGCTTCAAGACCGATGCCCCCGTGGGAGAGGACCTTTCCCAATTTACACGCTCCGCCCCTTGTGAGACTGAATTGAGGCGTTTGTACGAGGATCTGGATTTCCGGCAACTGCTCGAGACTCTTCCTGCCGAGACGGGGGGAGACTCACCGGACCCTGGCGGGACAGAGCCTCGACCTTCCCGGGAAGACCGAACCGTGACCTCTGTCGAGGAGTTTCAGCAACTGATCGAGCGGCTCCTGAAGGAGGAGGTTTTCAGCTTCTCGCTGGATGTGGTTCCCACCAATCCCATGAGGGCTCGATGGCGAGGCCTCGCTTTCTGCTACGAAAATCACGTCTCCCATTATGTTCCTCTGGAGGCGCACACCATGGGACCGGATTCCGAAACGGCGTCTTCCCCGGTGTTGCAGGAGATGGGGAAATTGTTTGGAGGGGCAATTCCGCAGAAAGACGGTGCCGATCTCAAATCTTCTTGGGTGGTTCTTCGCCGTCACGGGATCGAGCTCTCGGGCATGAGGCTGGATCCCATGGTAGCCAATTATCTTCTGGACCCCGGTGCCCAAAACCATTCCCTGGAAAGGCTTGCGGCAGAGCACCTCGGAGAATCCATTTCCTCCGGCTCCGGAGCGGGAAACCGGAAAGGCTCCGCCTCGCCCTCTTCAGGGGGCGACCGGGAAACCGCTTCCCGCAACGCCGAAGTCTGCTGGAGGCTCGCTCCCGTATTACGGGAAAAACTGCACGAGGTCGGATTGCAGAACCTTTACGAGACCCTGGAACTTCCTCTCATTCGAGTTCTCGCCGAGATGGAATATCGAGGAATTCGGGTGGACTCCCGGCGGCTCGAGGAGATCTCCCGCCAACTCGAGAAGCTCCAGGACCAGAAGGCCGCTCAAATCTTCCAGATGGCCGGGACTTCTTTCAATATTCAGTCCCCCAAGCAGCTTGCCTCCATTCTCTTCGACAAGCTCGGCCTGAGAGTCCTGAAGAAGACCAAAAGCGGGCCTTCCACCGACATGAGCGTGCTCGAGGAGCTTGCGGCGGACCATCCCATCGTGGAACAAATCCTGGCATACCGCAGCCTGGCAAAGCTTCGCGGGACTTATGCCGAGGCGCTCCCCAAACTCATCCATCCCGAGACCGGCCGCATCCACACTTCTTTCAACCAAACGGTGGCGGCCACGGGAAGGCTCAGCAGCTCGGAGCCGAATCTTCAGAACATTCCTATCCGCTCGGAGGAAGGCCGCAAGATTCGAGAGGCGTTTGTGGCTTCCCCGGGATGGCTGCTCCTTTCTGCGGACTATTCCCAAATCGAGCTCCGAATCCTTGCCCACTACAGCCGGGATCCGAACCTGACGGAGGCGTTCCGGAAGAATGAAGACGTCCACCAGCGCACGGCCATGGAATTGTTCGGAGTCGATGCAGACCAGGTGATTCCCGAAATGCGGCGACAGGCCAAGACCATCAATTTCGGAATCCTCTACGGCATGGGACCCTTTGGGCTAGCCCGGAGACTGCGTATCTCCAATCGAACGGCCCGGGAGATCATCGACCGGTATTTCGAAAGGTATCAGGGCGTGAAAACCTTCATTGATACGTGCGTGGACCAGGCAAAACGACGAGGGTACAGCGAGACCCTCCTGGGAAGAAGGCGACCCATTCCCGAGCTGCGGAGTCGCAACCAGACCGTGCGCCAGCTGGGGGCGCGCCTGGCGATCAATACCCCCATCCAGGGCACGGCGGCCGATCTCATCAAAAAAGCCATGATCGACCTCTCCCGCGCCATCGAGGAAAAGGGATTGAAGACGGCCATGCTCCTGCAGGTGCACGATGAGCTGGTCTTCGAGGTGCCCATGGAGGAGCTCGAAGAAGCCCGGGAGCTCATTCGAGAGAAAATGGAGAAAGTGTGGGAACTTGCCGTACCTTTAAAGGTGGATATGGGCTGGGGAACCAACTGGGCGGAGGCACACCCGTGACCCGCCCTCCCTTCATGATCAGGCTGCTGGCTCTTGCGGATTTTGTCCGCTGCCTCCCGAAGAAGTACCGCACATCTCGGTGTGATTGCCCGTGTCTCCTGTCGTCATCGAAATTTAAGGCTCCTGCCGTATGTTTCATGTTCAGGCCCTTGATCCGTCGAGCGCAGACCTGCTATGCCCCCGGCCGACTTTCGCCGACCCTTCCCAACGCCTCGCAGCGCCGGCAGCACAAGGCAGATCGACAGATCTCCCCGGAAATGTGCTCCCCCGCCTTCACGCTTATGCCCGCCGCATACACGTCCATGCCTTCCGTCCAGGGATCGGGTTTTTGAGATATCCGCCACCTCACCCGGCATGACCGCCTCCCTGTGCGATTTCTGTTCGTCAGGCCGGCACCTTGCCTGCGGCTTTCTTTGGATTCCACCTCGTAGCGGCCCCCCTTTGCCCTCCCGGCTGACAGTGCCTCCTGTCGGGTCTGTGGAAGACTCACATCTCCAGGTGAGTGCGCCCTGCCGGGGGGCGCACAAACAAAAAAAGCCGCCTCCCTGGAGACGGCCCCTCCTGTCCTGTATTGGATATTCGCAAACGGAAGCTCAGCTCCCGGCTTTGGCCTTTTCAAGTTCGGTTCTGAGCCTTTCTACCTCGGCCTTGTATCGCTCGGCTTCGTCCTTGGCCTGAGCTTCTTCGCTCTCTTTCTTCCTGGGGAATGGGAGTTTGTCTTTCACTTCGTCATATCCCAAGTAAGCCGCCATAACGCCGCCAACCAGCAACATGAGGGGGATAGCCCCGGCCATGAGCTGCAAAAATTGGCCAAAGAAGGCAAAAATCCCGATAAGCCCCAGGAACGCTGCAACAAGTCCACCCACAAACACCTTCATGATCCTTCCTCCTTCTCCTAGGTTCGCGGCTTTAGAGACAATATCCCTTTCTTAAGGTTTTGATTCTCCTGAAAAATAAAGGCGTGGCATCTTCAGAGCCACCGGAAAAAAGTGGGTAATGCTTAGCATGCTCCCCTGTAGATTGCAAGGGGAATTTGACCTGCAGCCTCATGGCTTCCCGGTGAGAAGGGTGAGGTTCCCGGGCGCTTCTTTCAGTTCAGGTCGATGACCACCTGATCGTTGGGGAGTTCCTCCAACCGGTCCAGGACAAAGCGCTGACATCTTCTCAAGTCGGAGGCAAGCTCATAGCTGCAGCACTGCTCGAAGGCCGCGAGAAAACTCTCGCCTTTCTGAAAAAGTTTCTTGTCCAGGTACAGCCTTCCCTGGCTGGAATCAATGGCCTTCAACCCCGGCAGGGCCTCGATGAAAATCTCGATCACCTGCAGGATCATGGCTGGACGGTCCGAGAGGATTTGGAGTATCTCGTCTTTATGCCTTTGATATAGTAGAGCAAACTCCTGAGAGCTCCTCTCGGGAACGCGAATCTTCTCGAGCGCATTCCCCAGGTTTCGAATGGGCGGGCTCTCTTCGGTGAGATTCACCGAGTGCAAGGGGGGCCCTTCCTCGACCTCCATGGGGTCTTGGAAAGAACCCGGGGGCATGGGATCGGCCGCCGAGACTCCGGAGGCCAAAACCAGGGCCAAGGAAGCCGACACAAGAATTTTGCACGCATGAAATGCCATCAAATTTCCTTTTCCCATCCCCGACCTATTTTGTTATGGTGATGCCCGGACGACCTTCGCATCCGGTGTGAATCCGAGCGATTCCACTCACCGCACCTGTCGAGGAGAAATGAGATTAGTTGCTCTTTTGAAGAGAAAGCGGTTTTGGATTGCCGCCTCCTTTGGCGTATTCATTCTTGTCTATACCATAAAAAAAGCAGACCTTGAGACCCTTCTGGACAATCTCCAAGACATCGGCCGGCTCTGGGCCATTGTAGCGACCATCGCCAGCTTCCTCAGTTACCTTTGTATTGCCGCCGTGCTTCATTCTCTGCTGAAGAGCATGAATCACACCCTTCCCTTTTCGTCCACCTTTCGCATATCCCTCCTCTCGTGCACTCTCAACTACATCTGGGCCATGGGGGGATTGAGCGGGGTTGCGGCCAAGGTCTACCTTCTGGCCAAGGAGAACATCCCCGCCGGCAGGACCCTGTCCATTTCCATGGTGCACGGCTTCTTGACCAACACCGTGGCGGTTTTGTTCATCTACCTGGGTTTCTTCTTTTTCTATTCCAAGAACAAGATGAATGCCGAACAGATGGAACTGGCCGTCGTGGTTCTCGTGGTTGCATTCGCATTCACCTGGCTGACCATCCAGACCATGATCCATGAGTCTTTCCGCAAGCGTTTATGGCAGTTTTTGCTGGCGATTTCAAACGCCGTCTGCAGGAAGCTACGCCGACCTCATTGGATCAAGAAGGACCGGGCCGAAAATTTTTTCAAGCACTTTAACGAAAACATGAATCTGCTGGTGAAAAATTTTCGGGTTCTCCTGGCTCCCGCGAGCTATGCCCTGCTGGATTGGTTTTTCATGTTCTTATGCTTGAAGTGCTCGTTTTCAGCCGTGCATTATCCCGTGGACAATTGGACCCTCCTGGTGGGATTTTCGGTGGGCATTTTCGCCAACCTCTTTTCCCTGACTCCCGCTTCTATCGGGATCATGGAAGGCTCCATGGCGGCATCCTTCTACTTGATGGGGCTCGATTACAACCGCGCCCTGCTCGCAACGCTGCTCTACCGCTTCGCCTACTTCTTCCTCCCCATCCTGGTGAGTATCTTTTATTATAAGGAATTCTTCCGATCCTCAGTCGAGGAAATCGAAGTGGAAGAAAACCCAAAAAGAAGTGAGCCCACCACCATGGGCCATTGAGATTCCCGCCCTTGCCCGGCGTCTTGAGGCGGGAGAGTGGTGATGATGTCAAAAATTGCGTCGTTTCCCAAGTTGACTCCGGAGGAAGCCGTCCTGCACATTTCCCATGGAGATACCGTAGCTTTCAGTGGGTTTGCAAATGCGGGCGCCCCCAAGGCGATTCCACGGGCGCTTGCAGCCCGGGCTCGAGCGTTTCACGAGCGAGGGGAACCCTTCAAGATACGGGTCTTGACGGGCGGTTCCGGAGGTGCGGACATTGATGAATCATTGAGCCGGGCCGAAGCCATTTCCTGGAGGGCGGCCTTCCAGAGTTCCCCCTCCCTGCGCACGCAGATCAACCGCCAGGAAGTGGAATATGTAGACATGCACCTCTCCCATGTTCCCACCACTGTATCGGCCGGTTTTTTCGGCAAGGTGGATGTGGCGGTGGTCGAGGCCACTGAAATCACGCCGGACGGCAGGGTATATCTGTCCACATCCATCGGGGCTTCTCCCACCTTTCTTCGCTGTGCCGAGAAGATTCTCGTCGAGATCAATGGGTACCATTCCCGCAGGATCCGGGAAATGAGCGATGTGGTCCTTCTTCCTTCTCTCCCTCATCGCAATCCCCTCCCCATCACCGATCCGTTGACCAAACTGGGATGGTCCTACGCCGTGGCGGACCCTCGACGGGTCCTCGGCGTGGTCGAAACCCGGGAGCCGGACTACGTCGCCCCATTCAGTCAACCCGGCCCCACCAGCGAGAAAATCGCCGAACACGTGGTCCGCTTCCTCTTCGATGAAATACGTATCGGGCGGCTACCTGAAACCTTCCTGCCTCTTCAGGCGGGAGTGGGGGATGTGGCCAACGGGGTCATGGCGGCTCTGGGAAAGAACCCCTACGTGCCTCCGTTCAAAATGTATTCCCTGGTGATCCAGGATTCGGAAATCGGCCTCATGGAAGAAGGAAAGATCGTGGGAGCCAGCGCCACCAGCCTTCCCCTGAGCCCGTCGGTGCTTGAACGGGTATACAATCACATGGACTTCTTTATCCCCAGGATTGTGGTGCGTCCCCAGGAGATCGCCAACCATCCCGCCGTGGTGCGAAGACTCGGCGTCATTGCCATGAACACCGTCCTCGAGGTGGACATTTACGGCAACGCCAACTCGTCCCACGTCTACGGTACCGATGTCATGAACGGGGTGGGAGGAAGCGGGGAGTTCATCCGAAACAGCTACATCTCGATCATCATGTGCCCGTCTATCGCCAGGGGAGGGCGCATATCCTCCGTCGTTCCCATGTGCCCCCATATCGACAGCAACGAACATTCCATTCAAATCGTGGTCACGGACCAGGGCCTGGCGGACCTGCGGGGGCTCGGACCCATGCAACGTGCCAGGGCCATCATCGAGAATTGCGCTCACCCCGCCTATCGAGAGACACTCCATCGATACATCGAGGAATCGAGGCTGGGTCACATCCGTCACAACCTGCGAAAATGTTTCGAGCTCCATCGCAACCTTGCACAGTACGGGTCAATGTTGCCCGACGTGAAATTCTCGGAGGGGTAGCCATGCCTTTCCCGGCCCTTTCACCCGAGGAAGCGGCGGCGCACCTTTTTCACGGTGCCACCGTTGCATTCAGCGGCTTCACCAATGCCGGTTCCGCCAAGGTCATTCCCAAAGCCATCGCACGGCATGCCAGGCTGCTCCATCACGAGGGCAAGCCTTTTCGCATCCGAGTGCTGACAGGAGCCTCGAGCGGAGCCAGCATTGACGAACCCCTGGCACAAGCCAATGCCATATCCTATCGCGCCCCGTACCAGAGCGGCCCCGTGCTGCGAACACAGATCAACAACCAGGAAGTCGAGTACGTGGACATGCACCTGTCCCATCTTCCCCAGGCGGTGCTCAGCGGGTTCCATGGAAAGCTGGACTTTGCCGTGATCGAGGCCAACGAGATCACACCCGACGGCCGAGTATACTTGACCTCTTCCATCGGTGCCTCTCCCACCTATCTCAAGTACGCCGATCGTGTTTTCATCGAACTCAACGAATATCACTCGATGCGCTTGAGGGAGATGACCGATATTCTCATCCTCCCCCCACCGCCGCACCGGGCTTCGGTCCCACTCCATGAACCGCTGACCAAGGTGGGATTGCCCTATGCCGTGGTGGATCCGAGGAGAGTGTTGGGTGTGGTGAGAAATTTCGAACCGGACCAGGTTCCCGAGTTCTCCACACCGGATGCGCTGAGTCGGCGAATTGCCGCACACGTTGTGCGCTTTCTGGTCGATGAGATGCGAGCCGGACGTATCCCTGAGGAGTTCCTGCCGCTGCAGGCCGGGGTGGGCAATGTGGCCAACGGGGTCATGGCGGGATTGGGGGAAAGCCCGGACATCCCGCGTTTCAAAATGTATACGGAGGTGTTCCAGGATTCTCTGGTCGACCTCATAGAGAAGGGGAAACTGCTGGCCGCCAGCACCACCAGTCTCACCTTGACTCCATCGGTTCTTGCGAAGATCTACGACAATATGGACTTTTTTGTACCCAAAATCGTCCTTCGCCCCCAGGAGTTGTCCAATCACCCGGGGGTCATCACACGCCTGGGAGTCATTGCAATGAACACGGCCCTCGAGGTGGATATTTACGGAAACGTGAATTCCTCCCACATATTTGGAACAGACATCATGAACGGAGTGGGAGGCAGCGGGGAATTCACCCGCAACGCTTATCTGTCCGTTTATATGTGTCCGTCCGTGGCCAGGGGAGGAAGGATTTCCACCGTCGTTCCCATGTGTCCTCATGTGGACAACAACGAGCATTCGGTCCAGATCGTGGTGACCGAACAGGGCCTTGCGGACCTCCGAGGATTGGGTCCCATGCAGCGGGCCGGAACCATCATCGACCGGTGCGCTCATCCCCTGTACCGGGACTACCTCCATCGGTACATCGAAAAAGCACGGGTCGGTCATATTCGTCATGATTTGGATTTATGCTACGAGCTCCACCTGAACCTCATGGAAACCGGTTCCATGTTGCCCGGCACGGATTTCTCCCGGGTGACCCTTTGAGAGAGCAATCTTCGGACAGCCGGTGGGCCAATCGGGCTCCGATTCCGACGGGATCGGTTCTCCCTGCGGCACATCTCGACAAGGGAGGATGCGGGATACTGGGCATGAGCGATGGATTTTTCTCATCGCCGGCTCATCCATTGCCGACAGCGCAACATTCACGTCTCTTGACCCGCCCGGACTGCTCTGTTAGAAGGTGCCGCACCAAGTCCCCCATAGAACTCAAGGTCCGCCACAGGCAAGGAGTTCTCTTTGACATTCAGAGCGATCCTTTTGGGAAATGAGGCCATTGCGCACGAAATGGCGGAGTCCGGTTGCACCCCGGCGGCTTCCTGTGCCGGGACCCCGGCTTCCGAGGAGATCGTCCGTGTATTTCTCGATTTTCCTCCCTCCAACCCTTCCCCTGTTCCCGTGCCGACGATCTTTTATGAACATACCCGGGAGGATCAGGTGCGGATCGTCGTGGGTTACGACCTCCGGACGTCGGGGGCGAGCTTTCGGCCTGGTTCTGAACGGTTCGGCGCCAGGACCGCTCCCATGGGGCCGGCCCGCGTGGAAACCCTTTGCCGGATGTTCAAGAACATGCAGAGCACCGTGTTTTATGCTGCGGCATCCATGGGCTCTCCTCATGACCGGTGCACCCCCTGAAGGAGAAATCCCCTGCGCTCGCTCGGCGGAAAATTCAAAACCTGTGGAGAAACCATGAGATCGAGAAACCGCTTCGCTGCTTCCGAGGTCATGTCGATCCTGTGTCTTGTCATGGGTCTGCTCCTGGCAGGGCAGCCCGCGGCCGCCCAGGAGCCGATCAGGATTGGTGCTTTATTGGCCCTCTCGGGCCCCGACGCTTCCATCGGGACTCCCGCCCAACTCGTGACCCGGATGGTGGTCGATAAAATCAACAAGGAAGGTGGAATCAATGATCGCCCCATTCAACTCGTGCTTGGAGATACACAAGGCGATCCCTCCAGGACGGTCATGGAAGCCGGGAGGCTGGTGGAACAAGAGAAGGTGATCGCCCTCATCGGTCCCACGAGCACGGACACGGGCATGGCTGTGAAACCCTACATCGAGGAAACGGCCGAGGTCCCTGTCCTCATGATCGCCGAATGGGACTCGATGATCGCCGGCGAGAAATGTGGCTCTTCCCTTTGGACCTTCAAGATCCCCCACCGGACTTCAGTCGCGGTCTCCAAGGTGTACGGGTACCTCAAGGCCGAAAACCTCTCCAGGATCGCCGTCCTGACCGCTTCCGACGGATTCGGCAAGGAAGGATTCCTGTGGCTCGAGCGGTTGGTCGGGGACTTCGGATTGACCATCAGTGCCAGGGAGTCTTTTAATGTTACCGATACCGACATGACGCCCCAGCTGATGAAGGTTCGGGAGAGCGGCGCCCAGGCCCTCATCTGTTGGGCCACAGGACCGTCCGGAGCCGCGGTGGCCAAGAACCTCCGCCGGCTTTCCCTCAAGATTCCCCTCATCCAATGTCACCGCCAGTCGAATCCCCACTACATCGAATTGGCGGGGGACGCCGCCGAGGGAAGCATCATGCCGTCCACCAAGCTCATGGTGGTGGATCAACTCCCGGAGAACGACCCTCAGAAGGCCGTAATCCGTGACTTTCTGAACCTGTATGAGGGAACCTCCCAGTATCACAAAGAGTATCCCCCCGACACCCATTCGGGATATGCCTGGGACGCCGTCTATCTCCTGGCCAACGCCATTCGCGAGGGGGGAACCGATCCTGCCGGGATACGAAACACTATCGAACAGACCAAAGGCTACGTGGGGGTCAGCGGGATCTACAACCTGGCTCCTGGGGATCACAACGGTCTGGGAACCGACTCCCTGGTGATGGTTCGAGTGGAGAAAGGCAAATGGGTGCTGTTGCAGGATTAGGCTGCTCGGAGTAAAAGTTTCGAGGTTGTTTGAATGGAGTCGGTGAGGCGGGGTGCGCCGGCGGTCCATTCACCGGTTTTCATTCATGGTTTTGCAGGTCGGAGGAGTTTCGGAAGGTCTTTTCATGAAAATTTATCGACGCCTACTGCTGCTGGTGGTGCCCTATTGGCGCCGGCTTGCCATGGCCATGATCTGCATGGTGGGGGTTGCG
>JAGPLX010000047.1 GCA_018053185.1 Syntrophobacteraceae bacterium | reverse complement strand
GAGCCAAACTCTGGAAATCCGCCCCACAGAACCGGAGGTTTACCAAATGAAATCACTGCCCCGGATAATTCCGTAAAAAGTCGGGAATGCACCTCTTATATCCCCCGAACGGACACCGCGATAGCCCTTTGGGGGGATCAGGCCATCCTTGATCTTACCTCGGAGGAACCTTATAGTTCCCACAACTTATCGGTTCAATTTCCTGAGGTTCAAACGTGCCTCATTTCCACCCATTATGAGGAGCATCAGACGAAATGTCCCACGACGACTACTACCAGGTTCTGGGGGTGTCCCCGGAGGCTTCGATCGAGGACATCAAGAAAGCTTATCGCAAACAGGCGCTGGAAACCCATCCGGATAGAAATCCCCATGATCCCGGGGCGGAGGATCGATTCAAGAAGATCAGCGAGGCCTACGGGGTCCTGATGGATTCCAAGAAACGCGCTCAATATGACGAATATCGCCGTTTCGGTATGTATGGGTCCTACGGGGGTCCCTCCCCCCGCACCGGGTTCGGATATTCCCAGGAGGAGATCTTCCGGGATTTCTTCAGCAGCCGCCAGGGACAGGATGCGTTCTGGGACCTCCAGAAGGAGTTCGAACGCATGGGGTTCCGATTCGACGAAAGGTTTGTAAACCGGGTCTTTTTCGGAGACAAGGCCGTCTTTTTTCAGAGCATTTTCTGGGGCGGTCCCGGACAGGCCCGCGTCTTTCGCTATAGCTCCCGGGGATTTCCACATGCGGGGCGGACCCGCCGCAGACCAACTCCCCCACCGCCCAGGGAGTCCGAGGGGATTGTGTCCAAGGGGATCTCCCTGCTCGTCGGAGCGGGAAGGACGCTCGGGAAGTGGATCTGGAAGAAGGGCTCGGAACTGGTGTCCGGATCGGAGGGTCGTCCCGGGACCTCAGAGCAGAGAAAGGGCTCGGATGTGACTTACAGCCTGAGGATTTCACCCATGGAAGCGGCCTCGGGCACCGTTGTCGAGATCAAGGTGCCCCACTTGGGCGGTGGGAAGCGGGTATCGGTCACCGTCCCTGCCGGAGTGAAGCCCGGCACCAAGCTCCGTTTGAAGGAGATGGGTCTCCTCCATTCCAGCGGGAGGTCCGGGAGAAGAGGTGATCTCTATCTGCAACTGAGAGTCATGCAATGAGCCCTTCCGGGTCTTCTAGACGGCGGTACGGAATGCTCTCGCCCTGAAAGGCGGGCGAGCACTCCCTGCGGGGTCGGGCATTTTTCCCAGGTTCTTTCCGGAAAAGGCACGGGCGATTCTTCTTGTTCAGGGGTTCCCCTGATCACCGCCTTCCACAATCCGACTGAAAGCATCCCTGATAATGACCAATTCTCCCGGCTGGATGGTGCGAACGTCCATAAGGTATTGGTCCGACTCGATCCGCCCGATGATGGGCGGCTTGTTGGCCCGCAAGAGCGTCTCCATGCGGTTGGCACTCATTTCCGGGGAGCTTACCGCCACTGCACGGCTTGGCAGGTCCTGACCGGGAAGAGAACCGCCCCCCACCTGGGAAAAGCATGGCCGCACGCTCACCTCGAACTTCCCCTTGAGATCGATTTCCCGAAGGAGGGTCACCAGGGCATGGGCTCTTTCCTCGAGAAGAGGGAGGGGAAGTGCGATCATGCCCAGGGTGGGAATGGACTCGACGGCATGGCGTTCGTCCCGGTACAGTCTCAAAGTGGCTTCGAGGGCGGCCAGGGTCATTTTGTCCACCCGCAGGGCCCGCGTGAGGGGGTTCTTTTTGCACTCATCGAGGATCTTTTTCCGTCCCACGATGATCCCCGCCTGGGGCCCCCCCAGGAGTTTATCCCCGCTGAAGGTGACTACATCGGCCCCCGCATGCACGGAGTGCCGGACGGTGGGTTCCCCGTGGAGGCCGAATTGTGAAAGATCGATGAGGCAGCCGCTTCCAAGGTCCTCGATAACCGGCAGTCCATACCGACGGCCCAGGATCACCAGGTCCTCGAGGGGCACTTCCGCCGTGAACCCGATGATCCGGTAGTTGCTCGCATGGACCTTCATGATCGCGGCCGTCTGATCGTTGATGGCAGCCTCGTAATCCCGGAGGTGCGTGCGATTGGTGCATCCCACATCCCTCAAGGTGGCTCCGCCGGCACGCATGACGTCGGGAATGCGAAAGGAGCCGCCGATTTCCACCAGCTGACCTCGAGAAACGATGACTTCCCGATTTCGAGCCAGGGTGTTCAGTACGAGAAGAACGGCCCCGGCATTGTTGTTCACCGCCAGTGCAGCCTCGGCGCCCGTGAGCTCACACAGGACCGCCTCGGCATGGACATAGCGGGAACCACGCCGTCCTCGATCGAGATCGTATTCGAGGTTGTTGTAAGCCCGGCACAGGACGACCAGCCGTTCCACCGCTTCTTCGGGAAGAAGTGATCGCCCAAGGTTGGTGTGGATGATGATTCCCGTCGCATTGACGACCTTCCGAAGGGTGTGGCCGCTCGAGGATTGGAGGTGATCGAGGGCCATCCGAGCCAGGTTTAGAGGGTTTGTATCCACCTCGGCCGCGGTGCCGGGGTTGTCGAGGATTCGCCTTCTCTGGGTTTCTATGGCATGCCGAAGGCTCTCGAGAACCATCTTTCGCGGCTGAAAGGAGAGAGCCGTGCGGACGGGATCCAGATGGAGAAGGGCGTCCACGCTGGGTAATTTGCGCAGCAGTTCCTGAATGGCCGATTCCGTCATATTCTGCACCTTGTCCCCGGGGGTTGGGAGTCGAACCTGCCGATGGTTCGTCGGCGCCATTATAGGAAAACTTCCTTTCCCTGACTAGGTCGGTTATATTTTCCCACAATTTTGGGGTAAAAAAAGCTTTCGAACCAAGGATGTGAAAACGCGAAATATGGACCAGTTCTCCGTTGCCTCGAGCCAGACCGAGTCCCTGCCTTCCATCGAGTCCCTTCTTTCCAAGAGTGGTGCCGGGGAGATTCTCGAGAAGATCGAGGGGGGCACGGAATCCCTGTCTTTGCGAGGGGTCCAGCCGGCAGCCCTGGCCTACCTTCTGGCCCTCCAGTTGCGATCCGGCCGCAAGCCGATCCTCCTCATCACCTCCACGGATACCGAGGCCCAGCGTCTGGCCGACTCCGTCACCCTGTTTCTCGGGGAAAACGGGTTTCGCCCCGAGTCTCCCCTGGATCGGAAGGTGTGGGTGCTCCCGTCTCGAAGCGGTCATAAAGCCCAGTGGTTGGGGAAGATGGAGGCGACGGCACGACGGATCGAGGCCTTGTACGCCCTACGGGCCGCACCGTCCTCGATCCTGGTGGCGGCTTCGGCCCGAAGCCTCATCGAGAAACTACCCCCTCCCGAAGTCCTTACCCGTCACGCGGAATATCTCGTCAAGGGAGATAGGCTCGACCCGGACACCCTGGGTCGCCGTCTGGATGAGAAGGGCTACTATCGGACTCCGCTGGTGGAGGAATACGGGGATTACGGTCGAAGGGGTGGAATCCTGGATGTCTATGCCCCCCTATATCCATGGCCGTTGAGGTTCGAGTTCTTTGACGACGAGATTGAGTCCATCCGCCTGTTTCATCCCGCCAACCAACGGTCCATGGGGATTCTCGAGGAGGCGGTCCTGCTGCCCGCCGGCGAGATGATCCTGGACGCCCAGGCCAAGGCTCGTGCCCGGAAGGCCGTCTACGAGGAGGTCCAGGCAGAGAAGCTGACGCCGGCTGCCGGCAACGTCTGGATCGAGAGATTTCAGGAAGGCCACCAGCTCGGGGCCTACGAAGCCATTCTCCCGGTTTTCCACGAGAGGATGGCAACCCTTGTGGAATACCTGGAAAAGCGTTGCCTTGTCGTCTGGTCCGATGCGGCCGAGATCCATGAGCGCATGGACAAGCTGTTCCAAGAGATTTGCTCGGACCGGGAGTCCCTGGAGAATCCTCACGAATGGAAGCTTCCCCCCTCGAAGCTTTTCGAAAATCCCGAAGATCTGTTTGCAAAGCTCGAACCCTTCCAGCAGCTCCGTGTGAACTCCCTGTCGGACGGTCCTGAAACAAAAGTCCTCGATCTCGGCACCCAGGGGCATGAAAGGCTGAAGATCTCGATCAAGTCTCACGAGAGCCGTGAACGGCTCCTGGAACCCCTGGCGAGACAGCTCCTGGAGTGGCAGTCCGGAGGAGTCCGTTCGTTCCTCTTCTGCCGCCACGCGGAGCAGGCCCGCAGACTCACGAAGCTTCTCGGAAACTACGGCGTGGATGCCCTGTTCAGCACTCTTCCCTTCGGAGAAGAGTCCTACGAGGCTCCGGTGGTCAAGGTCCTGACGGGCGACCTGGAAAAGGGGTTCTATTGGCCCGGGGAACAACTGGCTGTGGTGAGCGAAGAGGAAATCTTCGAGAAACGGGGGCGTCGCCGGGTTTCGAGGCCGCCCTCAGGGGTTTTCCTCCACTCGTTCCAGGACCTGCACGTGAACGATTACGTGGTTCATATGGACCATGGCGTGGGCATCTACCGGGAACTGGCGCATCTGAACGTCCGGGGGATGGAGAGCGACTTTTTGCTCATCGAGTACCAGGACGGCGACCGCCTCTACGTTCCGGTGGATAAGCTCTCGAAAGTCCAGAAGTACCTTGGGATCGAAGGACATGAACCCCGAGTGGACAAGCTCGGAGGGAAAAGCTGGGACGCTGCAAAGAAGAAGGCCCGGGAGTCCGCTCAGCGCATCGCGGCTGAGCTTCTCAAGCTCTATGCCGCACGCCGGGTCCGGGAAGGGTTTTCCTTTTCCAGATCCGACAAGTACCTTCAGGAATTCGAAGCCACCTTTGCCTTCGAGGAAACTCAGGATCAAATGCGAGCCATCGAGGATGTCCTCCAGGACATGGCTTCCCCTCGTCCCATGGACCGGTTGGTCTGCGGAGACGTTGGGTACGGCAAGACCGAAGTGGCTTTGAGGGCGGCTTTCCGGGCTGTCATGGACAACAAGCAGGTGGCCCTGTTGGTTCCCACCACCGTTCTTGCAGAGCAGCATTTCCAGACGTTCACCGAACGGTTTCAGGGGTTTCCCGTCCAGGTGGCCACCCTCAGCCGGTTCAAGACCCCCTCCCAACAGAAGCAGGTTTTGGACGGGTTGGCCAAAGGGACCGTGGACATCGTCATCGGGACTCACCGCCTTCTTCAGAAAGACATCGTGTTCCGGGACCTGGGGTTGGTGATCATCGACGAGGAACATCGATTCGGGGTCAAGCACAAGGAGAGGCTCAAGGAACTTCGCGTTTCGGTGGATGTACTGGCCCTCACGGCAACTCCCATCCCACGCACGTTGCACATGTCCCTTTCGGGCATTCGGGACCTGAGCACCATCGAGACTCCCCCTCAAGACCGGCGGGCCATCGAGACCTATGTCTGTGCCTATGACGAATTCACCATCCGGGAAGCCATCCACCGGGAGCTCCGGCGGAAAGGGCAGGTCTTTTTCGTCCACAATCATGTGGGCTCGATCTACCAGATGGCCGCCCGGCTTTCCCAATGGATTCCCCAGGCCGGGATCGCAGTGGCCCACGGTCAGATGAAGGAGAGGGAGCTTGAAAGGGTGATGCTGGATTTCATCCATCGAAAGGTGGACGTGCTTGTCTGTACCACCATCATCGAATCGGGGCTCGACATTCCCGCCGCCAATACGATCCTGATCAATCGCGCCGACAAGTTCGGGCTGGCCCAGATTTACCAGCTTCGGGGCCGTGTGGGGCGATCGAGTGAGCAGGCATACGCCTACCTCCTCATCCCCGGCGAACACCTGATCAGCCGGGACGCGCAGAAAAGGCTCCGTGCCCTGCTGGATTTCAGCGAACTGGGGGCGGGATTCAAGATCGCCCTGAACGACCTGCAGATCCGGGGAGGCGGAACAATCCTGGGCGCGGCTCAGTCGGGACACATTTCAGCCGTGGGCTACGAGCTTTATCTCGATCTCCTGGAGAAGACCATTCGAGAGCTCAAAGGGGAGCCCGTGGAAGCCGAGGCTGTGGATCCCGAAATCAACCTGTCAATTTCGGCCTTTCTACCTGAATCCTTCATCTCCGACGCCGACCAGAGGCTTTTGGCCTATAAGAGACTGGCGTCCCTGAGCCTGGAGGCCGAGGTGGACGATCTGGCATCGGAATGGCGGGACCGCTACGGGCCTTTTCCGGACAGCACGCGGAACCTCCTGCTCCTGGCAAAGTCCCGCCTCCTGTTCAAGCGACTGGGAGTGGTTCGGCTGGATGGAGACGAGGAGGGTTTTTCCGTCCAACTGGCGCCCAGTGCCGATCCTGATCGATTTCTGGAAGTATTCGAACAGAAGAAGTGCTCCTATTTCCCGGCGTCAAACCGACGATTCAGGGTGGAGATATGGGGCAAACACTCTGCCCACCGCCTTGCGCGGCTCAAAAGGATCTTGCATGAGGTGGAGGAAAATGCTAGTCGTGTCAAATCAATTCAGTAACTTAGGCTTCCTTTGCCATCAGGGGAATCTCATGAAACTCAAGGGGAAAATTTTGGTGCTGTGCCTCGCCCTGCTACTGTATTCCGGCCATGCCGCCGGTGAAAGCGTGGACAGGATTGTGGCCAACGTCAATGGGGAGATCATCCTTTACAGTGATATTCGCAACCGCATCCAGTCGATAGAAAAGATTGCTCAGGACAACCCCAAGGTCGGCATCGAAGGGGTTTCGGAGCGGGAAGTGCTCCAGCAGCTCATTTGGGAAAAGCTGGCTGCGGCGGAGATCAAGCGGTTGAAAATCAGCGTGACGGAAGGCGAAGTGGATTCGGCCATCCAGAGCATTAAGGAAGAGAACCACCTTACGGATGCTCAGTTCGAACAGGCACTGCTCCGGGAAGGGCAGACATTGAAGAGTGTGCGGGATTCCATCCGGAAGCAAATAGAACAGAGCCGTCTCATGGACAGGGTGCTCAAGTCCAAAATTGTCATCACCGACGAGCAGGTGAATGCCTACATGAAGTCCCTCAAGGCTTCCCCGGCGTCGACCAGGCAAAGCTTGCGGATTGCCGTCATTTTTCTTCCCGCAGGCCAGGATGGGAAGGATATCCAGGCCGTTCAGAAGCAGGCCAGGGAGCTTCACAGTCGATTGAAGAGCGGGGCCGATTTCGGTCGGATGGCCCGAGAATATTCCAAGGGTCCGGGGGCTCAGGACGGGGGAGATATTGGCTTCGTCGAACTGGAGGACCTGGCCCCTCCCATTGCTGCCGCAGTCAAGGGACTCAAGAAGAACGAAATCAGCGAACCGGTGGTTAGTTCCGGGGGAGTGTACATCGCCAAGCTGTTGGATAGCCGCGTGGAGAAGCAGGATCTCGGAGGGGAGGATATCAGGGAGAGAATTCGCAGGGAACTGTACCAAAAGGAAGTCAGCCGGCAATATGAACAATGGCTCAAGGAATTGGAAGCCCGCTCCTTTATCCAAATTTCCCTCTAAACCTCGTGACCGGGGAGATCGAAACGGAGGATGAACGGGGCAAGAGTTTTGCCGATTCAGCGAGGTATCCATTCACCGGTTTTCATATAAAAGACTCCAGCGCGGGGCATGGCAATCATGAAAGAGCTTTCAGAATACCTCAAGTCGGAGCGATTGCATCGAGGCCGGACGCTGAAGGAGATTTCCGGGCAGGTCCGAGTCAGCGTCGACATGTTGCAGGCATTGGAGGAAGGGGACCTGGATCGGATAGGAACTTCCCTCTTGATCCGCAGTTTCATCCGAGCCTACTGCACCGCCCTGGAGATCGATCCCCTCCCCCTGCTGGAAAAGTACGATTCGGCGATCCGCGCCCAAGACATTCAGGAGAAAGGGATTCATCGCTACGGGGTGTGGATGCAGTCTTTGCGGCGAAGAAAGAGATTCGGGGTCCTGTTGCTCCTGATCCTGGCCATCCTGTTGGCGGTCGCCATTTACGGGGGATTCCGGTATTCGGAAAGGCTTTCACGTCTAAGTCTCTCCCAGCAACTCGGCCCAGATGCAAATCCTCAGCACGAGTTGCCCCCGGACCTCATACGCGGAACACTCCCCGGAGTGCAGGCCGACCTTTCCCAGGATCTTCCATCCCCGGTTCCGGACCAACCCCAGCCTCCCACAGCCCAGGCTAAGCAGCCTGAAAAGAAGCCACAGTCCCCTGTTGCCGATCCGATCAACACGGAAGCGACTGCCATGATGTCCGTGGCGGTGGGCGCCCCCCCGGAGCGAAGTCCCCCGGAGACGACCTCGCTATCCACATCGGTGAGTGAAAACGCTCCCAAGCGCTTTGAGGTGGAAGCCCACGAACTGACCTGGATCCAGGTCCGGGTGGACGACAAGGCGGAGGAAAGCCTCCATCTTCTTCCCGGACAAAGGCGTGCGTGGGAAGCCCGCAAAGGCCTCAAGGTGGTGGTGGGCAACGGGGGGGGCGTTCGAATGTGGTGGGAGGGCAACCCCCTGGAAATCCCCTGCAAGTCCGGGAGCGTGCTGAGGTTCCGCCTGCCGGAATACATGGCGTCCAGCTCTCGAAGGCCTTGAGCCGGCGGTTTTCATATCAAGGGGGGTAGAACAACTCCCTGTTCCCAGCAGGATTAAATGTCCCGACAGGCAAGGGAAAGTCCTTTGGGAGCCATCCGAGACGGAACTTGTCCTCCGAGGAATCTTTTTGTTTTTCTCACGGCCGTGTCGGGGAAGAAAGGTCCGGAGAAGACTTTATTTTTTTGAATGAGCCCCAGGATTTCCGGGTATTCCGATCCCATCCCTCAATGACAACACACAATACCGAGGCCATGATCCTGCAGACCAAAGACTACGGGGAATCCGACCGCGTGGTTTCCTTCCTGACCAGGACGGGAGGAAGGCTCAACGGGATTGCCAAGGGGGCCAGGCGCAGTCAAAAACGGTTTGTTCACGCCTTTGAACCCGGGAGCCTTGTGGAGTTGACCTATCGAGAACGAAGGTCGCTGGCCTGGATCGAAGCCTGCAAGCTCCTGGAACCCCACCTGGGGCTCAGGGTCGATGTCGAGCGATGGGGATACGGGGCACTGATTTCGGAAATCCTTCTCGAGATGGTACCCGAAGCGGAGCCGCACGAAGAGCTTTTTTACCTGGTGAAGGAGGCCTTCGGACGAATGACCGGGGACAGGGACCCCGTGAATGTGTTACTATTGTTCCTCATCCGTTTTCTTGATCTGACGGGTTATCTGCCGTCCCTCGATGGGTGCGGCGCCTGTGGGAAACCGTTGCGGGAAGGAAAACGATGGCACTGGGATTTGCCCAGGGGGATTCTTACCTGTCCTGTACATTCATCCGGGCGTTCCAACTCTCTTTTCCTGGACCTCGGGACCTTGAGGCTCATAGGTCGATGTAGAACCGTTCCCGTGGATAAAATGTGGAGGCTTCGCATTCTCCAGGGAAAGAAAATGGCGGTCCTCAGGGCCTTGACCGGCTGGATTCAGGAATACATCGGAAAGGATCTCAAGAGCCTGCGACTCCTGGACCAGGTACGAGCGACATGAAACCGTAAATCCTGATGGGTGAGGGAAGCCCGTGGAGTGGTTTGAACAGTTCGAAGCGATCGCCCGGCAGCAATCCCTGGTGGGGCTCCTACTGGCCTTCGCAGGTGGGATCCTGGCCAGCTTGACCCCCTGTTCCTATCCCATGCTTCCTATCACGGTGGCCTTTGTGGGAGCCAAAGCCCAGGGAAGTCGATGGCGCGGTTTCGTCCTGTCCGTCTTCTATGTTTTAGGACTGGCCATTGTCTATTCGTTCCTGGGAGCCTTTGCGGCCCTGTCGGGGCAACTCTTCGGCACCCTCGCCAATTGTCGCTGGACCTACCTGCTTATTGGAAACCTGTGCCTGTTTTTCGGTTTGGCCATGTTGGAGGCGGTCCCCCTAACCCCCCCGGCCTTTTTGAATCGCCTGAAGGTGCGGGATGTTCCCGGACACGACGTGTTGACGAGCGTTCTCCTGGGAGGGGCTTCGGCTCTGGTGGTCAGCACCTGCACCACCCCTATCCTGGCGGTCCTGCTGACCCTCGTGGCGGCACGCCAGAATGTCGCGTGGGGAGTCGGGCTCCTTTTCGCCTTTTCTTATGGCTTGGGAGCCCTGGTCATCCTGGTTGGAACATTCACGGGGCTGCTCAGTTCCCTGCCGCGCTCCGGCGTCTGGTCTCGAAAGGTCCAGAAGTTTTTCGGCCTGCTCATGATCCTCGCCGCGGAATACTATTTCATCAAAACAGGGGAGTTGTGGTTATGAGGAAGAAATGGAGTCGGATGACTTCATGGTGGGTCTTGATTGCCTGCCTTGTGGTGTTGTCGAGCCTCCGGGCCACGGAAGGGATCGAGGCTTCACCGGAGGGGGGGCGGTTGGCCTCCTTGTTGGGAAAGGGCAAGGAAGCCGCTCCGGATTTCGAGCTTCCGGACCTGAACGGATCCATGGTGCGACTGAGTAAGTATCGAGGCGATCGTCCCGTACTTCTTTACTTCTGGGCTACCTGGTGCCCTTCTTGTTTGGCCGCAAAACCCAAACTGGTCGAACTCCGCGAAAGGATCGGCCAGGACAGTATGGAAATTCTGGGCATCAACGTGGGAAACGGTGACACCATCGAGCGGCTCAAACGCTACCAGGAAGGACATCCTGTCCCCTGGTCCGTTCTTTTCGATACGACCGGGAAGGTGACGCGATCCTATGGGGTGCGGGGGATTCCTCATTTCGTCCTGGTGGACGCGGAAGGCAACATGGTGTACTCGGGAAATAACCTCCCCACGGACCCGAAGAAATACCTCAAATAGCTCCGACAGACCCGGGGGCTGCAAGGTGACCGTCCGGTCGGAACCTGTGCCCTCGATTCCCTGTTCCGACCCACCCCTCAGTGCGAGGTTCTCATGAAGGATGTGCTTACTGTGATTATGGCCGGTGGAAGGGGAGAACGGCTCATGCCGCTCACCCGGGATCGTTCCAAACCTGCAGTGCCTTTCGGTGGGGTCTATCGGCTCATTGACCTTCCTCTGAGCAACTGCATCAATTCCCAGCTTTATAAAATCGTGGTTTTTCCCCAATACAAGAGCCAGTCTCTGGTGGATCATATCGAAGAGGGTTGGAACATCTTTTCGGTGGATCTGGGCCACTACCTTCGCATTGCCGCTCCCCAGCAGCGATTGGGGGCCGATTGGTACCGGGGAACAGCGGATTGCGTCCGTCAGAATCTGTTTCTCATCGAGCGGGAGAGACCTCGTCACGTGTTGATCCTCTCGGGGGATCACGTCTACAAGATGGATTACACCGTCTTTCGGGAGTATCACGAACAGGAGGGGGCCGATGTAACGGTGGCCCTGCTCGAAGTGGATCGAAGCACGGCCTCCGGCTTCGGTATTGCCGAGGTGGACAACCACTTCCGCATCGTGGCGTGGGAGGAAAAGCCGAAGGATCCCAAGCCGATTCCCGACGATCCGGAACGGTCCCTGGCCTCCATGGGCATCTATATCTTCAAGACCCGAGTCCTCCTGGAACTCCTCAAAAAAACGGATTACGATGATTTTGGCCGAGACATCATTCCCAACTATCTTCCCTCGCTGAAAATCGTCGCCTATCCCTACCGAAGGCTGAATCGTATCAAAGATTATATTCACCTGGTGGACCCCGAGGGGTCCCGTCACAGGCGCCTGGTGGACAAAACGAGGGATTCCCGGTATTGGCGGGACGTGGGCACCCTGGATGCCTACTGGAACGCCAACATGGACCTGACGGGAGTGGACCCGTTTTTCAACCTATACGGGTCCCTCTGGCCCATACGGACCTTCCAGCGCCAGTATCCTCCGGCGAAATTCGTTTTCAACCAGCCCGAGGGAAAGGAGCCGCGGGTGGGGACCGCCGTGGATTCCCTGGTGTCGCCGGGCTGCATTGTCAGCGGCGGCATCGTTCGTAGTTCCGTGCTGTCCTACAACGTCATGGTTCGCAGTTGGGCGGAAGTGGATGAATCCGTCATCATGGACAACGTCGAAGTAGGACGTCACTGCAGGATCAAGAAAGCGATCATCGACAAGCACAACGTGATTCCGCCCTACACGGAGATTGGCATAGATCCCGCCGAGGACAGGAAGAGGTTCACAGTGACCCCGAGGGGAATCGTCGTCGTTCCCAAGGGCCATTTTCCGTCGGAACCGGTGCCGAACTCCTCCCCATGAGATTGAAAACCTGCGGCTGTCCGGTTTGCTCCTTTCCCATATCGTCGCCGGGAAAAGGAGTTTCCCGGGGTCTCCGCTGCTCCCCGGGAAACCTTCGGGGGCGCCGTTCGTTGGTGGGGGGATGATTTCCCGGTACCCCGGGGATCTTCCTTCATGTCGTCTCGTGGAGACGGTTGCCCCGAGAAGACACTTCCGGGGCGGACCTGCCCGTGCGTCCCGTCCTCATGCCTGCAAGTGAACGAGAGAGAGTGATGCAACATTGGTTCTTACTGATCGGCGCTATCGTCCTGGAGGTGGCGGGCACCATCTCGATGAAACTCTCCGAAGGTTTTACCAGGCCCGTCCCTTCAGTGCTCCTCTTCCTATTTTACGCCGGATCTTTTGTGTCCCTTACCTTTGCTTTGAAAAGAATCGACGTCGGCGTGGCCTATGCTGTGTGGTCCGGTGTCGGTACGGCCCTTGTTACGACCATCGGGATCCTTTACTTCCGTGAGACGGCCACTCCGGCCAAGTGCATCAGCATCCTGCTGATCCTTGTGGGCATCGTCGGCCTCAATCTTAGCGGGGCCAAGCAATGAAGACACCCGGGGTGGGGGTTGGTTCCCACGGGGACGGCCACGGGCTTACTCATGGTGCCTGGTGGGCCGGCCCGGGCTTCTGCCTGGAGAAGTCCGTGGCCTTTTCAAAGTGATGGGCGATTCGGAGGATGAGATCTTCACGAAAGTGAGGTCCGAGGACCTGCAATCCCACAGGGAGTCCTTCCGAGGTGAAGCCGCACGGAATCGAGATGCCCGGGATCCCCGCAAGGCTTGCCGGCAGAGTGAATATGTCGTTCAAGTACATTTGAAGAGGATCGTCGATCTTTTCTCCGATCCGAAAGGCCGGCGTGGGCACAACGGGGCCCAGCAGCGCGTCGCACCGCTCAAAGGCCTGAAGGAAATCCTCCCGTATGAGGGTGCGGACCTGGGATGCCTTCCTGTAGTAGGCGTCATAGTAGCCGGCTGAAAGCACATAGGTCCCGAGCATGATGCGTCGTTTGACCTCCTGCCCGAATCCGTGGGAACGGGTGACTCGATACATGCCTGCCAGATCTTTTTCTCGAGAATCGCGCATTCCGTACTTGACACCGTCATACCGCGCCAGGTTCGAACTCGCCTCGGCGGGGGCGATGATGTAGTAAGCCGCCACGCCGTAGGCCGTGTGCGGAAGAGATACCTCCACCAACTCACAGCCCAATCCTTTAAAGGTTTCGACGGCCTTTTGAACCGAGGACAGGACGTCCCGATGCATTTCCCCGGCAAAGTATTCCCTGGGAATGCCCAAACGAAGGCCGCGGACAGGTTCTTCGAGGGCGGCCGGGTAGTCCGGAACGGGAAGGTCCACGGAGGTGGAATCTCTGGGATCGTAGCCGGCTACCGCACCCAGGAGCAAAGCGGCGTCCCCGACATTTCGGGTGATGGGTCCGATCTGGTCCAGGGAAGATGCAAAAGCAACCAGCCCGAAGCGGGACACACGGCCATAGGTGGGTTTGAGACCCACCACCCCGCAAAAGGAAGCGGGCTGGCGAATGGACCCGCCCGTATCCGTGCCAAGGGATCCCGGGCACAAACCGGCCGCCGTGGCTGCCGCCGAACCTCCGCTGGATCCTCCCGGCACGCAATCCGGGTCCCACGGATTTCGGGTCGGTCCCCAAGCTGAGTTTTCCGTGGATGATCCCATGGCAAATTCATCCATGTTGGTTTTTCCGAGAAGGATCGCCCCACGGGCCTTCAGTTTTTCGATCACCGTGGCGTCATAAGGAGGAACGAAGTTCTCGAGAATTCGCGAACCGCACGTGGTGCGAACTCCCCTGGTGCAGATGACATCCTTAATGGACAGGGGAACGGCAGCCAGGGGGGAAGCCTCCAGGTCCTTCTGGCCGTTGTCGTACCGGGCGGCTTCCTCCAGGGCCTCCTCGGCCAGCACTGTTACATAGGAATTCAGCCTCGCATCGTCGGCTTGAATTCTGTGGAGAAAACCGCGCACCACCTCGGTTGCGCTCACTTCCCTCGAGAGCAGTCGCCGGCGCAGTTCCTGAATGGTCAAAGCACTCAAATCCATGGAAGACCCTCTTTGGAGAACACTCAAATGACTCTCGGCACGATGAAGTTCACTCCATCGGTTTGGGGCGCATTGGCCAGAGCTTGTTCCCGGGGCAGGGAGTCTTGGACCTCATCCTCCCGGAACACGTTCTGGAGCTGGATGGCATGTGTGGTCGGCGGAATTTTTTCGGTGTTCAATTCGTTCAACTGGTCCATGTAGCCGAGTATCCGGTTCATCTGTTCCGTCATTCTCAGTTCTTCCTGTTCCGACAACTCCAAACGAGCCAGGTCGGCCACGTGACGGACTTTTTCCCTGCTGATCTTCTCCTTCATGGCGACATCCGGTTTCCAACGCGGTTTCGAAACTTACTCGACCGCCTTTTGAAAGGTTTCCATGGTGTAGCACTCCCGAAAGGCCTCGAGCACTTCCTCGAGACCCTGAATCCTGCAATTGCGCAAAAGCTCCTCCGTAAGGGCATGAACCCGTTTCTCCTCCTCCCGTCGTTCCCACGGAAAGCTGTCAAAGCTTTGTAGAAATCTCGAGAAGCGCACCACGTGAATGAGTTCGTGGGCAGCGATATAGGCCGTGAGGGGAAAGAGCCGGATGTGGGGATCTCTGTAAATCGCCTGCCGTATCACATGATCCTGGAGACAAATCTTGAAATAATCTCCCGGCTCGCTCCCCCTGAGGCGCTGGTGAGGGGATCGCCGGTAGCGCCGGATCTGAGCGAAGGCATGGTCGGTGATCTCTCCTTCACTCAAATCCTTGAGAGACTTGAAATCATAGCGATACCTCTTCCATTCGGAGGTGGAGATCTTGAAAAAGTCGCTGATCAGCTCCTCGGACATCTCGACGGCTTCTCCAAGGACGGCGACTTCCTCTTCTCCGAAAGGGATACGTTCCATCGGTACCTTGCTCTTCTTGCGTTGAACGATGTCCGGTCGAGTCCGATCCCGCCCCCGCAGCTGCCGTTCCAGGGCTGATTTGGGTCGGGATCTCCATGGGCATCCGGGAAAGGGAAACGGTTTCTTGTACAAAAAATCATCCCTTTGATCAAACTCTTAATGAGCGAGACATTCGTACCGATCGGGACGGCACCCTATCCTGCGGTCCTGTGTTGAGTGCCGTGCAGGAGTCTCCATGCATTCTCCCCGCAGACGGCTTCCATTTCCCGGGGGGAGAGTACCGTCCGCATTTCCTGGAAGTAGCGGGCCGGACGAAGAAGGGGACAATCGCTGCCGAAAAGAACCCTCTCCTTTCCCACGATGCCGAGGACCGTGGGATAAACCGCCGGGTGATACAGGAAGGGGGAGGCCGCCGTGTCGTAGTACAGGTGGGACATGGTTTCAGCCACTTCTTTTTTCAACATCTCGTAGAAACACAAGCCGCCGCCCCAGTGAGCCAGGATCAGGGGAATTCCCGCTGCTCGGCGTGCCAGTTCGTAATAAAACTCGAGGCCCTGGGGGGCTTTCCCCGGGTACGGATGTCCCACGGGTTCGTTGGCATGGATGAGAAGAATCCTCCCATAGGTCCTGGCTACCTCAAAGATCTCCCCGAATGCGGCCAGGGCGCTCTGCGGGTCGCACGGTTCATAGAGGCCCAATTCTCCCAGTCCCGCAGCTCCTTGCTCACAACACCTGCCGGCCTCGCCGGCACTCTGCCGGTTCAGGGGATGAACACAGGCAAAAGGGATGAGTCGTTCCGGGTACCTGGACGCCATTTCGAGGACATAGTCGTTGTGTCTCCTGGTCAGATCCTCGCTGCGCCATGGAAAGCCGAAGACCACAGCCCGGTCTACGGTGTCCTCGTCCAGGATTTCGATGAGCCTTTCCGCCGTGGCGATTCGGGCTGTGGGGAGGGCGTAAAGAAGGCGGAAAGCAGGATCGGCGGCTGAAAACCGCTCCCGGTTCCGGGAAATTTCGGGCGGGAAGATGTGGGTGTGAAAATCGATTTTCATGGCCTTGCCCTTCTTTCACCAGTACCTCGGCCGCCCCTCGATGAATAAACCCAAGAACGACAACCGGCGAAGAGGGTTGGTAATCTGCAGACTCATCCATTTGCCGATTGGGCGGCTTTGACCTGAAACGGTCGCAGCTCGGGGCCTTGGGTTCGGTTCTCGGGGAAACCCCTCGTCTCCAAGGTCCGGCGCCCCTGGAGAGCTGCCGGGCACAAGGGGAGGCATGCCGAGGGTTGCTTTCGAGAATTTGTGCCGTTATGTTGATGCCGGTTGTGGAAAGGTCCCATGCCGGGCTTCCACTGTTAGGTATCTCAGGGGAAGGAACAAGATCAATGAGGAATTGGAGCAGCTTCCCATGCCGGTAGAGCCGGGGTTGATTCGGGAAATGGAGGAGGTCGGCCGAAAGGCGACTTTGCGGGCTGGGAAACTGATTGCCGAACGGGCCGGGAAAATTTCGGCGGGTTCCATCTGGAGCAAGGGACCATCGGATTATGTGACGGAGGTGGACAGGGATGCCGAAGCCCTGATCCTGGAGGCCGTCTCGAAGAATTTCCCGGACCATGGGCTCGTCTCCGAGGAGACTCACATGGGTCCCATCGGGAACGGCATTCACTGGATCATCGATCCCCTCGACGGAACGACCAATTTCATCCACGGATTTCCCTT
>JAGPLX010000102.1 GCA_018053185.1 Syntrophobacteraceae bacterium | reverse complement strand
CCGCGCGAATTCGTTGTGCTCCTCAGTTCGGGACAGTCCGCCCAGGTGCAAAGAGTCCTCCACATGGCCTGGCTAAGGTTGCGCACGGCTGGATTCCCATTGCCCACCCATCCTCGCAGACCTCCCGCTTCCGTCACCCATGATGGAGCACGGCTTGCGGCAGCCTTGATGGTTCCGCTGAAAACAGCAGATCTGGGCCGAATGTTTCAACAAACCCAATGGTCCTCTGCAACCCCAACCCCATAATTCAAGGAGGAAACGATGACGGAACTCGATTTTTCCCTACTCGACTCAGTCCCCCGCCTGCTCATGGAAGCCGAACTGAGGCCACTCCAGGGAACGCGGTTTCAGCCCACCGGGTTTCCGGACCTGGGGGCCGCCGTCTATGACACGCCCGATGGTCGGCGGATGCTTCTTGTAGAGTCCCCCCAAAGCATGGCCAATCGGCTGGAAGCCGTTTGCTGGGATTCTGCGGCCGACGATTGGGTTTCTCCTCTTCGAGGACTTCCCCTGATCAAGGTCGTGGACGAGAAAGGAAAACCCCTGACAAACTCCTTGATCGAGGCCCATCGGGTCAATTCTCCCTACATCCTCGAGGGAAAGGACAAGTCGGTCTTTAATGTCCTGAAGAGCGAACTGGCCGACATGGAGGAAGGAGCGGTCGACATCAAGAAGCTCGCCCATGTACTCCTCAAGCTTGACCCCAACTCCTTGATTCACGGGGTCTTTTTGGCGAAGAAGGATCTGGCCGGAGGGCGCCTCCGCATGCCCAGGATGCTTTCCTCGTTCATCGAAGCGGAAGACGTCACCCTGGCTCAGAGCGGTGGGGTCAAGAATGACCACGTGAACCCATCCGGTGATACGGCGAAGGGCTTTGGAAATGTTCCCTTCTCTCGGGATGAGTATTGTGCCGCGAGGGTCACGGCCTACTTCAACGTCGACCTGGCCCAGCTGCGCAGGTTCGCACTGGGGGAGGATGTAGAGCGTATGGTCTTGGGGATTGTGCTGTACAAGATCCGGTGTTTCCTCGAGGAAGGACTGCGTCTTCGTACTGCCTGCGATTTTGGGGTGCAAGAATTGCGGATGACCCACCCCGCATCCTTCGTGGTCCCGGAACGCGATGAATTAGAGGCGGCCCTCGGGCAACTCATTCGAAAGGTTGCAGACAGAGGTGTTTTTGCCGAGCCTCGCACAACTTCCGTGATATGGAGGAAATAGCCATGTTGGCTGTCGCTTTCCGGTTTTTTGCGGGCAGATATCATGCGACCCCCTGGGGGAGGCATGTCAATGAGGCGGACGTGGAGTGGCCTCCATCGCCCTGGCGCATCATGCGTTCGCTCATTGCCGTCCGATATCGCAAGCTGGATCCCGTGGAATATCCCCTCGAGATACTCGAGAATCTACTTATCCGCCTTTCGGAGTCCCTACCCGTCTACAGGCTGCCGCCGGCGGTGCATTCCCACGCGCGTCACTACATGCCCGTACGGGAAGGGAGTAAGGACAAAAGCACCCTGGTTTTCGACGCTTTTGCCAAGGTTTCGCCTGAAGACGAATTGATCGTTTCCTGGCCGAACCTGGAACTGGATGCCCAAGCGACAGGATTCCTCGATGGGCTTTTGGCCGCCTTGGGCTACCTGGGGCGTGCGGAGAGTTGGGTACAGGCTTATCGATTGCCTCGCTGGGACGGCAGTCCCAACTGTGTTCCCGAGGACCCGGCAGGCAGCTTCCCTTCTCAGGGAACGGATGAGGCCGTCTCTCTTCTCTGCCCGTTGACTCCTTCCGCCTATGCAGACCTTCTGAAACAACGCAAAGAGGAAGATCCAGGCCCAAAGACCGGCAGGAAGGGTCGATCCAGGACCGGCAAATCTTCACTTCCTCCTTCCTGGCTCGATGCTGTTTGCCTGGAAACGAGTGAGTTGCAGAATGCCGGCTGGAGCCATCCGCCGGCAGCCAGGCGGGTATGGTACCGTCGCCCTATGGACGCCCTCCTCCCTTCGGCGGTACGTGCGACTCCCGCTCCTCGACGTTCGAGCCCCGTCGTCACGACCGTTCGCTTTGCACTCTACGGCCGCCCTCTTCCCATGATGGAAGACGCGGTCCGAATCGGCGAACTTGCCCGTAGTGCCCTGATGGGCGTGGTGGAAAGACAGCTGGGGGAGATCCCCAAGCTGCTGTCGGGCCACGGCCTTGGCCCCGGTGACCGCCATCCGCATGCCTTCTTTTTGTCCGAGCCCGATCGGAACGGCAGGGTGGATCATCTCCTCATCCACGTCTCCGGAGGGTTGGATCGAGACACCTTGCAAGCGGTAGGGCAGTTGAAGAGATTATACACACGCGACGGCCGGGAATGGCAGGTCTGGTTCGAGGGAGCCGGAACAGTGGAAGACTTCCATAAAGTCTCCCTCTATACGAAGCCGGCAGAAGTTTGGCGATCCCTTACCCCCTATCTCCATCCCTGGCATGTCAAGCGAGGCTTCGGGATTTCGGAACAACTCCGCAGGGAATGCCGCCTGCGTCGCTTGCCTGAACCCGAGGATATCCGGTTTTTGCCGGAGGTGATGGTGGGATCCCGCCCACGGCGACCGGTTCATTTTCATCGTTTCAGGAACAAACGAGGCCTCATCCAGGCGGATACACGAGGTTGCTTTGCGGAGCTGGTTTTTCCTGAACCGATCCTCGGGCCTCTGGCCTTGGGTTTCGGGTGTCACTATGGCCTGGGGCTATTCGTTCCCGCAGACGGAAGTTCCGCCACCCAGGCACAGCTTTCCTGCGGGTTTGGCCCGGCATGAGATCCGCCGATTTTCCCCTCGTCCCCGTGCGCATGCTGAACGAGCATGTGTATTGTCCCCGCCTGGCCTACCTCATGTGGGTGCAGGGGGAGTTCGCTCATAACGAGTTTACGGTGGAAGGAGCGATTCGGCATGAAAGGGTGGATGCCGGGGGTGGGCTCCTTCCCGCTCAACCCGGCGAGGACACCAGGATCCACGCGCGTTCCGTATATCTGAGCTCCGAGCAGCTGGGAATTACGGCCAGGATCGACCTGGTGGAAGGGGAGGGCTCCAGGGTGACCCCGGTCGACTACAAACGGGGTGTGCGCCCCCATGTCGCCGGCGGAGCCTATGAACCCGAACGGGTGCAGGTGTGCGCCCAGGGGTTGTTGCTCCGAGAACACGGGTTTGAGTGCGAGCAGGGCATCCTCTATTTTGCTGGGTCCAGGGAGCGGGTCCGCATCCCCATCGACGAAGAGCTGATTGCCCGGACTCGGTCTGCCATCGAGGAACTGAAGACCCATGCAGCCTCCGGTGTCCTCCCGCCTCCCCTCGAAGACAGCCCCAAGTGTCCACGCTGTTCCCTCGTGGGGATCTGCCTGCCGGATGAAATGCGGCTCTTGAGCCATCTTCCCGTGAAACCCCGCCCCATATTTCCGTCCGAGGCACCGGGACTCCCCCTGTACATCGAGTCTCCGCGGGCATTTGTATGCAAGGATGGGGAACGCCTTGTGATCGAGGAGGCGAAGAAACGGGTGGCCGCGGCTCGCTTGGGTGAAATCTCGCAGGTGGTGCTGTTCGGCTACGCCTCCTTGACCACCGCCGTCATCCACGAGTGCATGCGCCGAGAGATCCCCGTCACCTGGCTGACGTATGGAGGCTGGTTCCTGGGACATACGGTCGGCACCGGCCATCGAAACGTGGAAACCCGCACCCGACAGTACCAAAGGAGCTTTGATCCGGACTCCTGTCGTCACCTGGCTCGGCGTTGGGTGGTGGCCAAAATCGCCAACTGCCGCACCCTGCTCCGTCGCAACTGGCGGGGCGAAGGGGAGGACGGCAAAGCGCCCGC
>JAGPLX010000010.1:3953-63119 GCA_018053185.1 Syntrophobacteraceae bacterium | reverse complement strand
TAATTCTTGCACGCCAAGGTATGAAACTGGCCCTCACGACCCGTGATCCCCTGAACCATCAACCTTGTATTCTTATCCACCCAAATGCTCATGATTTTTCCCCCTTCTAGTTCTTGGCAATGGCAGCAATTTTTTGGGCGGCATCCGCAATATCTTTTGCCCATATAAAATTGAACCCGGATTTCTCAAGGATTTCCCGGCCCAGTTCTACATTGGTTCCTTCCATCCGGATAACTATGGGCACCTTAATCTCCATTTTCTTTGCAGCTTCCACCACCCCGTTGGCCAACCGGTCACAGCGGAGGATGCCGCCGAAGATATTGATGAGTATGCCCTTGACGGCAGGATCGGACAAGATGATCTTCAAGCCCTGTTCTATCTGTTCCGCACTGGCTCCGCCTCCAACGTCCAGAAAGTTGGCAGGAGCACCACCGGCTTGCTGAATGAGATCCATGGTCGCCATGGCAAGGCCCGCGCCATTGACCATGTTGCCGATATTGCCGCCTGGCATTTTGATGTAATTGAGGTCGTACTTGGAAGCTTCTATCTCGAGGGGATCCTCCTCGTCCAGGTCTCTGTATTCCTGGACGTCCTTGTGGCGATACAGGGCGTTGTCGTCAAAGTTGATCTTGGCATCAAGGGCGATGACCCTGTTGTCCGACGTGATGACCAGGGGATTGATTTCCACCAGGGAGCAGTCGTAGTCCACACAAAGTTTATAGAGGGCGAAGACCATGGCGTTGAACTGTTTGATCAGTTCGGGCTTCAGATTCAAACCATAGGCCAGTTCAGCGGCATGGAAACCTTTGAAACCCATGAGGGGGTCGATATAGACTTTGATGATCCTTTCGGGGGTTTTGGCGGCCACTTCCTCGATGTCCATACCACCGGCCTCACTGGCCATGAAAACGATCTTGGCGGTACCCCGGTCGGGAAGCACGCTCAGGTAGAGTTCTTTCTCAATGGGCAGCCCCTCTTCCACCAGAAGCTTCTTGACCACTCTTCCTTCGGGACCGGTCTGATGGGTGACCAAGGTCATGCCAAGAATGTTCCTGGCATACTGTTCAACCTCCGCTGCGGTCTTGGCCAGCTTCACGCCGCCGCCTTTTCCGCGACCGCCCGCGTGGATCTGCGCCTTGACCACCACCGGAAAGGTTCCCAACTCGGCTCCTATGGCCTTGGCCTCCTCAACACTGAAAGCCACTTTTCCTCTGGGAATCGGAATTCCGTACTTCTTGAATAACTCTTTCGCCTGGTACTCATGGATTTTCATCTTTCACCTCGCTTTAGCAGAAACCGTTCGCATTCTCTGCAGACCACGTTTTACAACGAGAGCCCGATCCAAAAATTCTGCTACTCCCCCCTTGATTCCACTCTTTCTAGAGGAAAGATCTTCCCATGTCAAACATTGTTTGTAAATTCTTTAACAAGCCGAAGGTCCGTTTTCTCTTTGCAGACCCGGCACTTTCCTTGACTTACATTGGTTGAACGTCTAAATGTATGGACCGAATGGGAAGTGCTCCCATCCCGGTTTCCTCCCGACAGGGCAATCCCCGGGTTTCTTATCTCTTCCTCCATGTCCTGCCGACGACCCGTCGGACCCCGGGAAGGAGGACACGGCACATTCAAGAGGACCTGTTCGACATTTGCGGAACCCAACCTGGAGGAATACACCATGACCAGATTGCTCTTCATCATTTCAAAAGGTTTCGAAAAGGCGGGTGGAGCAACCAGAGCCATGCAGTTTGCCGGAATCGCCGCGGAACAGAACCACAAGGTGGAGGTCTTCCTCATCGACGATGCCGTTCACTGGGCGCAGTTCGGCATGGCCGAGGGGATTCGTTCGACCACGGGCGAATACATGAAAGATTTTCTGGAAAAACTGATGGAAAAAGGCTGCCCCATTCATGTATGCAAAGCTTGCGCAGACAAACGGCTGATTGGTCCTGACGACCTCATCCCGGGATCGGTCATTTCCACGGGGGCGCAACTGGTGGAAATGATGGCGGATCCTTCCACCAAGGTATTCACGTTCTAATCCCGCTGACCTCGTGAAGCCATTGCAGACAAACGACGTTCCGCCCGGCACCCTCCACGGTCGGAAGCATAGACCCTCATCCCATCGAGACGAACCGGTCCCCTGTTCATGAGCGGCCGGCGAGAAACTCGATTCAGGGATAGGAAATGGAGCACCCCCGGGCATGCGAACGTGTTTTGTTCATTCCCGCTTTCTTGCCCGCACACTCACAAAATCGCTTTTCCAAGTCTTGGAGGGTGTGTTATCTTCCGTTGACCCGATCACGGGTTTTCAGGCTCCGCTCAAGGCCTCGGGCGCCGGATTGCCCTCAAGACGGGATTGTGTGACCCCGGGGAGGGAAACGAGGTCGCGACGGCGCAGGGGGACATGCTGGAGGGAAACCCCGGTTTTTGGGTGTGGTTTTGGGCTGGCGTGAGATGGGTAAGGACGGATCTTTTTTTTGCCGAAAGCCGTGTTCTCTTGCCGGCTTCTATGGATTATCGAAAATATTCTCAAACCCTTCCCTTTTCAGTGGGGCCATTCCGTTTCCCACGCAGTCCGCTCCCCAAAGGTTCCTGCGGAGATCTTCCCGCATTCCCTCCCGTAGGGGAGCTTTTCCGGGAAATCGTGTGGGGGAGAAACTTCCCCCTTCGTGGGCAAAACGCCGCCAGGAAACAAGATCGAAAGAATACACCCAAGAGACGCAGCCCCGTTCTTCCCCATGCAAGACCGTGAAAGATTCCTCGAAGGTCCCGGAAATCCGTCGGCTTTGTAATCGGCCCGCGGGCGGTGCCCAAACGGTTTCGGGTTGGGGGAATGTGGGTTGCGCAACGAAAGCCTTGTCAGGAATCGAGAATGAAAAGCAAGCTTCGGATCGTTGTGAGCGGTCTTGCCGCCACCTACCCTTTCGGGGGGGTCTTTTGGGATTATCTCCAATATGTCCTCGGTTTTCGCCGGTTGGGCCACGAGGTTCTCTACCTGGAAGACACGGGAAAGTGGTGCTACGATCCCGTGGCGGGAACCTTTGTGGAGGACGGCAAAAACAACGCAGAATTTCTTTCCCGGGAACTGGACTACCTCGATCCCACTCTGGCCGACCACTGGTTTTACAGGGACTCGACGGGAAAGACTTACGGACGTGAATGGCGCCAGGTGGTCGAGTTCTGCCGTCATGCCGACCTTTTCCTCCATGTGTCGGCATCCTGCTGGATGCGCGAGGAATATTTCGCGGCATCGAGAGTGGCCTTCATCGACAGCGATCCCATGTACACCCAGGCATCCATTCCAGACTACCTGGCAGGGAACATCGAGGACGAGGCCCGATCCAGGGTGGATGTTTTGCGTCGGCACGACGTCTTCTTCACCTTCGGCGAAAACGTCGGGGCTCCGGACTGCAGGATCCCCTCGGAACTTTTTCACTGGATTCCCACGCGACAGCCGGTGGTCCTGGATTGTTTCCGGGACCATGCGGTTCCCGTGGCTTCCCGCAGGCGTGTGTTCACAACGGTGGCTTCCTGGGAACCGTCCGAGAAAGGTCCCATGGTGAACGGCATCCGGTACGGGGGCAAGAGTATCGAGTTCGAGCGTTTCCTGGATCTTCCATCCCGTACTTCTTTGCCCCTTGAGCTGGCCATGAGCGGACGGGCCCCGAGTGACAAGCTGATTTCTGCAGGCTGGCGGATCCGTGATGGATACGAGGTGTCCAAAAACCCTCGGGTCTACAGGGATTACCTGGCACAATCCCTGGGTGAATGGAGTGTGGCCAAGAACGCGTACGTCCTCAGTCGAAGCGGGTGGTTTTCCTGCCGAACCGCCTGTTACCTCGCGCTCTCCGTTCCCGCCGTTGTCCAGGACACGGGATTTGACCGATCCCTCCCTACGGGAGAAGGGCTTTTCTCCTTCGGCACCCCGGAAGAGGCCATCGAGGCCATCGCCAGAATCGAGGGAGAGCCCGAGAAGCACGCGAGAGCCGCGGGAGCCATCGCCAGGGAATATTTCGACTCAGACAAGGTGCTTGGTCAATTGATTGAGAACGCCTTCACCACCTCGTTTTCCCACGATCACCGATCTTCATGACGCCGGGAGCGGGTGGAAGGAGTCACACGCGCATGGAATTGAGAACAAGACCCTCCGACGAAGTCTAGATCACGTTTCCATGGAGTAAATCAACATGTTCGGCACTGCTGCTTTCCGCACCCTGATCGCCTCCGTGTGGCTGGCTCTCTGGACCTTCACGACATCCCCCTGCCCTGCCGGAATGGTGAGTCTCACATTCGATGACGGTTTGATCAGCGTTCATGGCGAGGCTTTTCCAGTCCTCAAAGCCTACAACCTGAAAGCCACTGTGGGCATGGTGGTGAATCGAATCACCTCGGGCAACGACGATTACATGGGCATCCGGGAGGCCCACGAGCTCCAGGACAACGGATGGGAGATCGCGTCCCACGGTTTGACTCACCAGCGTCCCATCGACATTCCCAGGTTCTTCGAGGATGAGGTGGTGGAAGGATGGGAATTGGACGGCAAGAACAAAAAAAGGGGGATCTACGAAGTCAAGTACGAGTACCCGGCTGTAGCCGGACTGCTGGAAAACGGGAAACCCCTCAAGGAATTCGCCGGCCTGGAAGACGTCTCCCGTGTGAAGGGCAGTTACTACTTCGACCGATTGGCCGGAATGCTCCATCTCCACCCCTTCAACCCCTTGAACTTGGAGAAAGACAAGATTCGATCCTATTCCTATCAGCGGGAGATGTGTGAGTCCAAAATCGCTCTCGAAAAACTGGGATTTAAAGTCAGCACTTATATTACCCCGTACAATTATTGGACCGAGGAAATGATTCCAGTCAGCAAGATGTACTATTCCCAGGTGGTCAACGGGAAAAACATGGCCAACCGCAGGGACGGCTACAATCCTCACTGGCTGAACCGTTTCAATATCCTCAGCATGGGAAAACCTGAAGACGCCGTTCGCCTGATTCAAAAGCACGCCGTGGAACAGGATGAATGGGTGATCTTCTGTCTGCACGGCATAGAAAACGAGTTGGGATGGGAGCCCTGGTCTGCGGAAAACCTCGAGGAGCTGGCGTCCTGGCTTCAGAAAAACCGAATCCGCGTTGTGACCGTTGCCGAAGGATCCGCACTCTTTTCTCCGGTGCAACAGGCCCGAAAGAAATAGAGCCTCCAGGATGAGACGACCGCTCAAGATCCTCGTCGCCGGTTTCGCCATCGGATTTCCCATGGGCGGACAGCTCTGGTTGATGCTCCATTATGTATTGGGACTCAAACGACTCGGCCACGATGTGCTTTTCCTGGAAGATACCTCCGACTGGTCCTACGCGTATGATCCCATACGCCGGACCTACAGCCCGGACTCGAGCTACGGTCGGCGGGTTCTCGATGAGTTCTTCAACCGAAACGGTCTCCAGGGACAATGGGTGTACAACAGTGCCCTCGAAAACAAGATTTACGGGAGGACCCGGGAGGAGCTCGACCGGTTCTGCTCTCAGGCGGACCTGCTCTTGAACCTTTCCGGCACCAATCCGCTGCGGGAAAACTACCTCCGGTGCAAGGTGAAAGCGGTCGTCGACACCGACCCGGTCTTCACCCAGTTGAAGATCCGGGACGATGAAGTCACGCGATCCTATTTCCAGGCGCACGATGTGTGCTTCACCTTTGGTTATAATCTGCCCACCCTCAATACGAGGGTTCCCCTCTGCGGCATCGACTGGAAACCGACCCTCCCGCCTGTCCTTCTCGAGGAATGGGGCCCGGTGACCCCCCCAGGCAAAGCTTTTACCACTATCGGCACATGGGACACAGGAGGGCGTGACATCGTCCTGGACGGAGAAGTGTTCTCCTGGAGAAAACGACCGAAATACGAGCGCCTCATTGATCTACCCGCTCTTCTCCCCGACATACCCCTGGAGATCGCCTTCCTGGGGATCGAGAACGACGCACCCCGTTATGTCAAGCACGGATGGATCATTCGCGATCCCGTGGCCATCTCGGTCAATCCTTATAATTATCGAGACTATATCCGGGGTTCCAGGGCCGAGTTCACCGTGGCCAAGGATCAGAACGTCAAGTTGAAAAGTGGCTGGTTTTCCGACCGCAGCGCATCCTATCTTGCCGCAGGGCGTCCTGTGGTGACCGAGGACACGGGTTTTTCGGCCTACCTGCCGGTGGGGGAAGGAGTCCTCGGATACGAGACGCGAGAAGAAGCCATCGGCTGCATTCGGTCCATAGAAGCGGACCCCCTCCGACATTGCAGGGCGGCTCGTCGCATTGCCGAGGACTACTTTGATGCCGAAAAGGTGCTCTCGGGAATACTCAGGGAAGCAGGACTGGCATAACTCCTCGGTGCCGCCCCTCGAAGGGTCTCCCCCCGAGCGAATCCCGGGTGAGATCGTGCCTTATCCAGTCCGGGGATGCAGCCGCTTCAAACCGGGAATAAACGATACCGGGGAGGATATGAAAGGGGAACCGTTCTCCCCTGGCTTGACCCCCAGGTTGGTTTGGGTGGACATTGCCAAGGGGATTTCCATTCTGTGGATCGCTTTTTTTCACTATTTCAAAACCTACGCCAAAGGTCGCTACCCATGGCCCCTGGACCCGGGATTTCTCGAGGAATCCCTGGCACGATGCGACTCGGCTTCCCTTCTGTTCAACATGGCCTCCATGGCGGACAGTCTTTTTGCAGCCATCTCCCACCTGGGGTTCCATGCGGTGGGGGTCTTTCTGTTCCTGAGCGGTTTCGGGCTGGCCCATTCTCTCGCCAAAACCGGAACCCCCCAGGGAGGCTGGATGGGATGGTACCGAACCCGCCTCCTCCGGCTCTTTCCCCTGTACTGGATCGCCCATATTTTGTATCTGATCTCTCCTTTCATGGCTCGCCCTGAATCCATCGACTCACGCTTCTTTTTGAGTTTCCTGGGAGACCGGGTCTATCCAATCGAGAGCCTGTTCTATTACATGAATCCCGCCTGGTGGTTTGTAGGCCTCCTGCTCCAGCTCTACCTGGTATTTCCCTTTCTTTTTCGCATGCTTCAAAAACGTGGCATCGCTCGGTTCCTCTTGACGTCCATGGCGGTGACCCTGGCAAGTCGGACCCTGCTGCTGTTTGTCCTGCATGCCGATGGGGATTACCTGCAGGGGGGATTTTTCGGCAGTCGGCTCTTCGAATTTACCGCGGGGATGGCACTGGGTTTTGCATACCGCCGAAACCACAACTCGACGGACTCTTTTCTCTTCAACCGGAAGACCGTGGCGGGGGGCATCCTGGTTTACACGCTGGGAATCGAGAGCTACCTGGGTGCATGGTCTTACCTCCTTACGGACTCACTCATTGGAGTCGGACTCTCCATCCTGGTGATCCATATGGGCAATGGCGTGGGCCGTCACCTCCCCGGAGTCGGGTCGATCATGGCCCGCATCGGAGTCTACTCCTACGGGCTTTACCTCCTCCATCAACCTTATGTCATCTATCTCGGGGAACACACGCGGCAGTTGGCGGTTTTTCCATCGACCATCCTCGCCCTGGCGGTCATCGGAGCTATCGCCCTCCTTGCCGCAGGTCTTGAAAAATCGGTGAATCGATACGTGAATCCTCGATGAGAAATCGCCGGAACCTCGGCTCTCCTCATCGATCCCAGGACCCTTGCCGTGATGTCTTCCCCGAAGTATCGGGTCTCCTCCATCCCGGCAAAAATGCAGGATCGATCACCGAGAAGACGCTCCTCCCCGGCTAGCCGAACAGGCCGTTTCCCCTGTCTTCTCCCGAACCGAACTGGGTATGGTAAAGAGTGGAAAAATAACCGCCGCGATGGATCAGCTCTTGAAATGTCCCCTGTTCCACGATTTCTCCGGAGCGGAGGACCAGGATGAGGTCCGCCTGACGGACGGTTGAGAGGCGATGTGCGATGATGAAAGTGGTGCGGCCCGCCATGAGTTCGTTGAGGCCTTCCATGATGAGGGCTTCGGTCTCGGCGTCCACGGAAGAGGTCGGTTCGTCCAGGATCAATATGGGGGCGTTTCTCAAGATGGCACGGGCAATGGTGATCCTTTGCCTTTCTCCTTCGGACAGTGTGGCCCCTTGTTCCCCCACCACGGTTTCATAACCCTGGGGAAGACGCTCGATGGTATCGTGGATTCGTGCAAGCCGCGCCGCGAAGACGATCTCCTCGAGGGAGGCCGCCGGGCGACCGTAGGCAATGTTTTCCCGGATGGTCATGGGGAAAACGAGGGGAGGTTGCAGGACCATGGAGATCTGGCTCCTCAGGGACTTCAGCTGGTACTCCCGGACATCCGTTCCATCCACGAGCACCTGTCCGGCCTGGGGGTCGTAGAACCTCGGAATGAGACTCACCAACGTAGATTTTCCGACGCCGGTGGGACCCACAATGGCTACCTTTTGCCCTTTTCGAACGTGGAGATCGATGCCTCGCAGCACGGGCTGCCGCGGTTCGTAATGGAAGGACACTCCCCTTACCTCGATCTCGCCCTGTGCACCCTCTTCAGGAAAGGTCCTGGTTCCGTCGGTCAAGTCTCTTTCCACATCGAGAATCTCAAAAACCCTCTGCACGCCGACCTTGGAACCCTGGAGGAGTCCCCAGGTCTGGCTGATGGTATTGATGGGACCGTAAAGAGACGCGAGGTAGGAGGTGAACACAATGATCTCGCCCACACTGAGGGTGCCCGACATCACATGTTGTGCCCCCACCCACACCACAACGGCGGTCCCCACGGCCATGATCACATTGACCATTCCGGAATAGAAGGTCTGGAGAACATAGAGGCGCAGGCTAGCTCCCAGGCTCTGTTTGCTGGCCACCATGAAACGTCGGTGTTCCTCTTCCTCCTTGGTGAAAGCTTGAATCACCCTCATGGCCGACATGGCCCGCTGCACCAGCGAATAGACTTCACTCTCCTGTTGCCGGGCGACGGTAGCCGCCGAGGTCAGGGTCTTCCCAAAAAAGGAGATCGACAAAAGCAACAGAGGACACACACCCAGGGCGAGGACCGTCAGTATCCAGTCCATCCGGACCATGATCACAAACATTCCTGCGAGGAGAACCACTGCCGAGACGATGGGAAAAACACCGTTCATGGTCAGGCTCTGGATGGCAAAGGTGTCCGCAGCTACTCGGTACAGCAGGTCCCCTACCTGCCGGCGATTATGGAAGGAGAGAGACAGCCGTTGGAGGTGATTGTACAGGTCACCTCGAAGGTCGTTCACCATCCTCTGCCCGATCTTGATGGTGGTGTAGTTGTTCAACAGAAGGAGGCTTCCCAGCAGGATGTAGACCAGCACCAGGCCGATACACGCCGCAAGCAGCAGGGTTTGCCTGGACAGAGTGCCGAGCAGGGCCGATTCCAGGGGCTGATTGCTCAGAACATTGTCGATGATGATTTTCATGGGCCATGGTTTCAGCAGCTCACAGGCACTGATGAGAAATACCTGGCCGAGAGCCACGAGAAAAGAAACCCGGTACGGCCAAAGATAGGGAAGGACTTTGCGAATGGTGGGAAAAGCGCGTTGCATATGATTTCTTCCGTCCCCCCAGAGGGTTCGATTTTATTCGTCCAAGGGAAACTTCCTTCTCCCGATTCCCCGCCGGCTAACGCCGCGAGAACAGACGGACGGACACTAGACCAACGGGTTTGGCTAATCAATAGAAATTGATGGGTTAGTTCCCAATTGTCAAGGAGACCAAGGTGGATTAGAGTATCCGCCTTGTAGCGGCAGTCGAACCGATGGCCCGATGAATCACGGGAGAAGATAGGCCGAAAGAGTACGCATGAACAAGAAAGGAGCCTTGATGCATCTGCGTAAACGGTGTGCTGTAACCGGGGGCGCCGGCTTTTTAGGTTCACACCTGTGCGAACGGTTGCTCAAAGATGGCAGGGATGTGCTTTGTGTGGACAATTTCTACACCGGAAGCAAGAGGAACATTTTACATCTTCTTCCCAACCCCTATTTCGAGCTCTATCGCCATGACATCACCTATCCCCTGTATGTGGAGGTCGACGAGATATACAACCTGGCTTGTCCGGCATCTCCCATCCATTACCAGAACGATCCCGTCCAGACGACCAAGGTGAACGTGCACGGTTCCATCAACATGCTGGGACTGGCCAAAAGACTCAAGGCCAAGATCCTGCAGGCATCCACCTCGGAGGTGTACGGGGATCCCAAGGTACATCCCCAAAAGGAATCTTACTGGGGCCATGTGAACCCCATTGGACGCAGGTCCTGTTACGATGAAGGGAAGCGTTGCGCCGAAACCCTCTTCTTCGACTACCACCGCCAGCATGGGCTCAAAATCAAGGTGGCCAGGATTTTCAACACTTATGGTCCCCGTATGCACCCCAACGACGGTCGTGTCGTTTCCAACTTCATCGTTCAAGCCCTGAAGGGGGATCCCATCACCATTTATGGGGACGGGTCCCAAACACGCTCCTTTTGTTACGTGGACGACCTGATCGATGGGCTGGTTCGACTCATGAATTCGCCTGCCGATTTCATCGGCCCGGTGAATCTCGGCAACCCGGGCGAGTTCACCATTCTGGAGCTGGCCGAAAGGGTGAAGGAGATGACGGGATCCTCCTCCGAGTTCATTTTCAAAGAACTGCCCAGCGACGACCCTGTCATGCGCCGGCCCGACATCGGCCTGGCCGCGAGCGTCCTGGGCTGGGAACCCAGGGTGCCGTTGGAGGAAGGGCTGCGCAAGACCGTGGATTATTTCGATGATCTGCTGCGCGTCGGAAATGAGGCCATCGACTGATCCGCGGCCCCCCTGTCGATGATTTTCCCTCTCTCCCTGCGCGCGAGGTGAAATCAAGACAGGAAAACCTTCCGCCGAACCCTCGTTCCACTGGAACGCGCCTGCTGGGTTTGCGCACCATTTTCTTGACAAGCCGGAAATTTTGCAATAAAAAGCGCTTGTTTTTGCGCACGACTCACAAAATGAGTAGGGCGGGGGGCCTGGGTTTACAAAATCCAGGCCCTTACACTTTTCAGGGAAATCACATTCCCAATCATTGACCTCAAGGGTTAGCCATGTCGAGACGACCGATCCGATTCTGGCCTTTTCTGCTCTGCCTCTGGATTGCGGGAACACCGGCCTTGGGGATCGGCACCGATCCCTCCCACGCCGACAGCCAGGAACAGACCGAAACCACGATCCTTCACGTGGACAAATATGCCGTATACGGTCCCAACCTCATTTTCTACTGGGACACCGCGATGACCAAGCAGAGGATTTCCGTTCTCAGCGCCACGGCGGAAAGGCTGCGAAACAAGGCGGCCCGCGTCACCTATCGAGTCACGGAGGATGCCCGGAAACGGCCACGGTTCCTCCTGATGGACATCGCACCGGCTCCACGGGACTCGACACCTCCACCCCAAGATCGACCGACCGACGTCCTGGCTATGGAAAAGGACCGAGAACCTGTTACCGGTGAGTTGGAACAGGAGCCGGACAACTTGAGTTTCGCACAAGGAGAAGGTCCGGCTTATCCTGAGGCGGAGGCTGAGGGTGTAGCGGACTCCGACCGGATAGAAGAGGATGAAAGCAGCCAGGTCGGTTTTCTACCCGTCTCCATATCCAAGAAGGAAGTCCTTCATTTCATCGAAGGATGCATAGAAGCCAACAACCGCAAGAACCTCCCCGCCGCACTCGCCTGTTACGCCGAAAAGGTCGACTACTATGACAAGGGCCGGGTCGACCGGGATTTCATTCGGAAGGACAAGGGGTACTACTTTCGTCAATGGGACACCGTGTCTTCCTTCATCGAGGGAGACGTGGTGGTGATCGTCACGGACGAATCGGGGCTTCGACTCGCGAAATTCATCTCCGCCTTCGAAGTGACCAAAGGGCAAAAGACGGTTCGAGGGAAGGCGGAAAACATCTGGAAGATCATGAAGATCGGCGATCAGCTGAAGATTATCGACGAAAAACAGCGAATCCTTCCCCCAGGTTGATCTATTTCGGGAAATCGTCCACCTGCGAGCATCACTGCACAATCGACGATCATCGTTGTTCGGCGGAACATGGGCTTTCCCGTCGGAGGCCGGGAAGGCTTGACCCCTATTGCCGGCGAACCGGCGGTGGGACTTGAAGTCGGTGGGAAGGCATCCAGGATCGTTCTTTCCGGCCGCCGTGCTCGACGGCAGGCAGTCGGCGGTTACCATGAGATTGTTTTTGGTTGGCGCCGGCAACTTGCTGCCGGCGTCCGCAGGATGTCGAACCCATTCACAGGTCCGGAATTTCCCATCCTTCGTCTCACGGGCAGCGTTGGAGTGGTGCCCCCGGCAGGACTCGAACCTGCGGCACCGAGATTAGGAATCTCGTGCTCTATCCGCCTGAGCTACGGGGGCATTCTTGACGGCTCCCTCCTTAACACGGGGGCATCGCCCTGTCAATTGAGAGCATCCGCCGGCATTGTTCCCGCAGGTGGGAAACCTCGCGATCCGGCGGGACAGCGCCCAGCATGCCACTCTTACTCAAAGGGAGAACCCGGCAAATGACGGCCGGCCTCGAGGGCGAGCTCAACGGTACTGGGTGGCACGTCGTTTTCTTTGATAACGGCCGGCCACCACCCCCATCACAAACCCGAAGAAAAGAACCGCGGCTCCTGCGAGGAACCACTTGATCCGCTCCGCAAGCTTCAGGTTCTTGTTTTCCTGGATCAACTTCTGGATGTTGTCCTGAGCTGAATCCAGGGCGCTTTTCAGGGAATCGTACTCGGATTTCAGTTTCAGAAAATTCGAGGAACCGTTCTTCAGAACTTCATAATCAGTGGCCAGCCTGGCCAACTTGTCCCTGCTCTCCCGCTCCTTTTGCGAGATCAGTTCTCTATCTTTTTCCAGTTCCGCAATCTTTCCCTTGAGGTCCTGGATCTCCGTTTCCAGTTCCTTCGTCTGGCCTTCGCCCAAAAAACGGCTCTGAACCCATCCCTCCTTTCTTTCTCCCGTGGGTCCCACATAGCGAACCAGGCTCCATTCATTTCGAGTGCGGACAATCTCCACCGCCGTCCCGGGCGGTACCATGGCGACGACCCTGTTCTGGCTGCTGGCTCCCGTTCGAAGGGCGATCTCGTGCGTTTCGGTCACGTATGCCACCTTTGCCGCACGACTTGCCTGGAGCTGAAAAACCATGATAAGTACCATCACCGTAGAGAAAAGCGGGATCGGTCTTCGCATCGACACATCCTATTGCTGGTCGCCGCTGCCTGTACATGACACAGGGGCAACCGCTGCCGTCAGGGTTCGTGTTTCGTGTCCGAATACTCCTCGCACTTGGTGGGGGTAATCTTGGTCGGGGGGCTCCTCGATCCACCTGCGAGGATGATCTTTGGGAATGCCATCCCTCGAAAGAGGTCCCTCCTTCCATGAAGCAACCCGGATCTCCCCTGGTTGGTTTGCGGAGATCGGCCAGGTCCTGGTTGGTTACCCTGGCGGGGTTCCTTGTGCAGAAGGGCTCTATTATAGAGAGACCGGTCGCCTCTCGCAAGGCAAAAGCAAGGCAGTCCATAGGCTCGACGCAACCCGAGGAACCGCTTCGCCGACCAAAACGGTGCGCTTCCTTCCATTGAGGGATCCATGCTGGTAGATACCCATGCTCATTTGGATTTTCCTGAATTTATCCACGACATCCCTGGTGTTTTGTCTCGAGCCCGAGAGGCAAATGTGACGAAGGTCATCACGATCGGGATCGACCTGCAGAGCAGCCGGCAGGCTATCCAGCTGGCCCGGGAATACGAACCTATCCATGCCACGGTGGGCATCCATCCCCATGAGGCCGGGCAACTCAGCCGGGACGACCTTGATCTCATGAGGCGTCTGGCCGTCGAGAAGCCAGTGGTCGCCATCGGGGAGATCGGCCTGGATTTCTTCCGGGATCGCCGGCCTCGCTCCATACAACTGAGCTGCATGCGCCGGCAAATCGAGTTGGCCATCCAGCTGAACCTGCCCGCCGTCTTCCATGTTCGTGACGCGCACCAAGAGTTTCTTGGTGTCATCCGGGAATACCCCGCCATTTGGGGAAACGCCGTATTGCACTGTTTTTCCGGCTCGTGGGACATTGCTCGAAAGTGCCTGGATCTTGGTTTTTATCTATCCATTCCCGGCACGGTCACCTTCTCGAAGGCTGAAACCCAGCAGCAGGTGGCCCGCAACACCCCTCTCGAACGCCTCCTGGTCGAGACGGACGCACCTTATCTGGCTCCCGTCCCTCACCGAGGGAAGGTGAATGAGCCGGCCTATCTTCCCTATACAGCCCGGAAAATTGCGGAGCTTCGGGGTGTTCTATTCGACACGATCGCACAGGAAACCAGTACCAATGCCAAGAGAATTTTCAACCTCTGAGGAACAGGGCCTCGAATCCAAACGTCCCGCGGAATCTCGATCGACGGGAGTCTTCCGGACCATCCAGCCGCTGGTCCTCGCGTCCTCCTCCCCAAGAAGAAGGCAGCTTCTCCGGTCCGTGGGACTTGATTTCTCCGTGCACCCCAGTTGTTGCGATGAACTGCTGGAACCTGGGGAAGACCCCGGGAGCCTGGTCCGGGCGTGGGCCGCCCGGAAGGCCCGGGTAATTTCCCTATTGCATCCTTCCTCCTGGATATTGGGAGCGGATACCATTGTCCTCCTCGATGACGTCCTTTTCGGAAAGCCCGGAGATCCCCGGGAAGCCGCCGCCATGTTGAGGAGACTCAGCCGGCGGAAGCACCAGGTCGTCAGTGCCGTTTGTCTTCTTTGCCGGGAGCGGCGACAATTTCACATTCGAACCGTCCGGACCCAAGTCTGGTTCAAGAAATTGGACGAGGAAGAGATTCGAGCGTATGTAGAAACGGGCGAGCCCATGGACAAGGCCGGGGCCTACGGAATCCAGGGGGCCGGGGCATTCCTGGTCTGCTCCATTCGTGGATCCTATACCAATGTGGTTGGGCTTCCCCTCTGCGAAACCCTTGAACTTTTGGCCCGGCAAAAAGTCATAGCCCCCGCCGGATGATGGATTTCGGTTTCTTCATTTGCACGCATGACGGTGCCGGTTCCATGGATCACCGGGGTTTGCCGACGGAACGCCCGCGCGCCCAGGTCTACGGAAATACCATCGCCTTTCCCGGCCGCACTACGTTTGGAGGACCCTTTACATGGATCATATACATGAAAACGCATCTAGAATAAGAGACCGGGTCAGGGCGGCCTGCCGACGTGCCAACCGTTGTGCGCAAGAAGTACGGATCATCGGGGTCACCAAGACCGTATCCGTGGATCGGATCCGGGATGGGGTGAGGGCCGGGATCGTCTCTCTGGGAGAAAACTATGTTCAGGAACTGCACAGGAAGGCCCAGGCACTGGAAGGCCTCGGCATCACATGGCACTTCATCGGACATCTGCAATCCAACAAAGTGAAGGCGGCCCTTCGATGGTGTGAATGGATCCAGACGGTAGACCGGGAGAGCCTTGCCCGGGAACTGGACCGCCAGGCACGGAAACTGCCCCGGAGGGTTCCCGTCCTTTTACAGGTGAACGTGGGAGACGAAACCACCAAGAACGGAGTTCCCATCGCGGGGCTCCTGGAACTCTTCCGTACGGTCGAAGCGTTGGACGGCCTGCAGGTGAAAGGCCTCATGGCTCTGCCTCCCTACCAGGAAGACCCTGAAGCCGTGCGCCCCTATTTCCAAACCATGTCCCGACTGCTCCATGCTTTGCAACAGGAGGCCCGCGTCCCCGAGAACCTTACCGAACTGTCGATGGGCATGAGCCATGACTTTGAGGTGGCCGTCGAGGAGGGCGCCACCATGGTTCGTATCGGGACGGCTCTGTTCGGTCCAAGGACTACGGGCGATTAAACCGCCTCTGACGTTCCAACTCCGCCATGGCGATGGCTCCGGCCGCAGCGGCATTTAGGGAGTCGATCCGGGCGGCGCCGGGGATGCGAACGCAAAAATCGCAAAGCTTTTTCACAAGAGGTCGGATGCCCTTCTCTTCGTTGCCCACCACCAGGCCCACCGGCACCGTCAGGTCGACCTCATACAGGCTCTTCTCCCCTGCGGAATCCAATCCCACAATCCAGAACCCGCTCTCCTTCATGCGGATCAATGCCCGCGCAAGATTGGTCACCTGGGCGATGGGAAGAACGGAAGCCCCCCCGGCGGACACCTGGACCACTGTGGTCGTGACCCCGGCGGACCGGTCCCTGGGGAGGATCACTCCCGCCGCCCCGAAAAAGGCGGCACTCCGGATCAGAGCCCCCAGGTTTTGGGGATCCTGGATGTTGTCCAGGATGAGAAACAGGGTTCCCAGCCCTTCGCCTGCTCCCAATAGGGTCTCCAAGGAAGCATAGGGAAAGGACGTCACCTGGAGGGCAATCCCCTGGTGGTGCTCATGGCCGGTCTTCTGGTGGATCTGATGTCGGTCCACTCTGAGCACGGGAATCCCTTGGGATTCGGCGAGGTCGAGACATTCTTGGATCCTCGGGTCCTGCCGGGCAACCAGCAGTTCAACGGCGGAGGCCCCCCGGCTTCTCAGGGCCTCCCGCACGGGATGAATCCCTGCAATCCAGAACCCCTTCCCATGCAGCGGCGTTTGTCTTTCTTCCGCCATTCTTTTTCTCCCAGCCGAGGGACTCCCCCAAAAAGGCCCGAAATCCGAGTACCTTTTATCTTCCGGTCTTCCGGCTCCGCCGGGTCACCATCTTTGTAAAAGTCCTACAGCGTTGGAACAGGGAAGCTGGAGCCTCCTCCTCGTGCTTTCCCGGTCGGTAGGAAGAGACCTGTTCGGACTTTTGGCCGACGGAGAGGGTTCAGGAGGCCAGAACAAATTTCCTTACCTTGGAGGCCATGGGATTCCGTCCGCATTTACAAGCACGGATGATCGCACTGAAATCCTGAACTGCCTGGTCCAGATCATCGTTCACGACGATGAACTCATACCATGGAGCCTCCTGGATCTCCTGTTTCGCTGCCTCGAAACGCCTCAGAAGACGGTCCGGAGGCTCGGTTCCGCGCCTCTCCAATCGGTCCCTGAGAACTTCCATGGATGGGGGGAGGATGAACAGGGTATGGGCCTCGGGGTAGCTGCTCAGAACTTTCCTGGCTCCCTGTACGTCGATGTCCAGGAGGACGTCCCTTCCGGACGCCAGCCAGGTCTCAACGAGAGCACCGTGGGTACCGTAGAGCTCCCCATGGACCTCGGCCCACTCCAGGAACCGACCTTCCTGTATGCCCCTCAGAAAATCTTCACGGGACAAAAAATGGTAATCGATTCCCGGGACTTCTCCAGGCCGAGGCTTTCGGGTCGTACAGGATACGGAGTATTGCAGATTGGGCCATTGGGGAAGGACTCTCTTGATCAGGGTGGTCTTACCTACCCCCGAGGGGGCGGAAACGACGAAGAGCAGCCCTCGGGCCGGTTCATGGCTGTGTTGTCGCATCTTGTCTCACTTGGCCAAGTTGGCATCCTTGGGGTGGGAATCCGATGTAAGTCTCTGGGCAATCGTTTCCGCCTGAACCCCGGAAAGTATCACATGATCACTGTCCGTGATGATGATGGCCCGCGTCCGCCTGCCCATGGTGGCGTCAATCAGTTTGTTTGCCTGCTTGGCATCTTCTTTCAGTCGCTTCATGGGAGCCGATGCCGGAGAAACGATGGCGATCACGCGGTTCGCAATCACGCTGTTTCCAAACCCAATGTTGAGCAGCTTTATTTCCATGGAATCCCTCATTGATGAACTGATGAAGCGTCCTTGGGAAGTTGGTTTCAAGGACCGGCAGTCTCTTTGAACTTCAATCCTCCCGGATACACAAATTCGGCGAACCGTAGAAACCTCCGGCCGGCGGAACCGGGGCACCTCCGGGTACTCACCCCTATGCGATCCGGAGGAAAAGGAGGGTTGAAACCTCCTCCCGAGAGTGCGCATGCCGTCCCCGAGGTTCAGCCCGTTCACTCGATATTCTGAACCTGTTCCCGGAGTTTACCGATTTCGCTCTTCATCCGGACAATGCTCTGGATGGCCGCCAAGTCCCCGGTTTTGCACCCGATGGTATTGACCTCCCGATGCAGTTCCTGGGTGAGAAAGTCCAACCGCCTTCCATCGGCAGGCTCTTTTCCCGTCAGCATGTCCCGCATCTGGTGGATATGACTCTTGAGGCGCACGATTTCTTCGTTGATGTCAGCCCGCTCGGCCATGCACGCGACCTCCTGGAGGACGCGGTTCCGGTCGGAAAGAGGAGCGGCTCCGAGCAACTCCTCCATCCTGCGAAGGAGCCTTTCCTGGTACTCCCGCAGAACAATGTCCTTTCTTTCCTCGATGGTCGAGATTTCCTGCTCGATCCTTCCGAGGCGTTCCAGGCAGTCCCGCCCCAAGGCCTCCCCTTCCCGGGACCGCATGAGTTGAACCTGGGAAAGAGCCTCGCTCATCACATCCTGGAGGAGCGTCTTCACAACCACCGGGTCGCAGCCGGTCTCCATGGTTTCGTACAGGTGAGGAATCTGGAGAAGGTCCCTTAATGTCGGTCGATCCGCCCCGGGCAGCACCGATTGGAGTTCATGGAGTTGGTTCCAGTAATAAAGCGCCAGCTGAGGACTCAATCGGGGGGCCTTCTTCTCGGGGGAGGTGGGCTCGATCTGGACCGCCACTTCCACCCGTCCACGGCGAAAGGACTCCGTCACCCGTTTGCGAAGATCTTCCTCGAATTCCTGGTAGGGCTTGGACAAACGCAAAACCATGTCCAGGGAACGACTGTTCAGCGTCCGTATCTCGATGGCCACCAAATAGCCGCTGTCCTCCCGTTGCATTCGCCCGAAAGCGGTCATGCTGGAAATCAAAATTCCCCTCCCCGGCACATCCCCGGAAGCCTCTTCCTTCGCTGGAAAATCAGCTTTCGGCGAAGAACCCCCAGATAATGAAGAAGCTCCCCTCTTCTATAGTCGGGATACGTCCATGGTAGAACCTGAAACCCGCCTTTTTGATAAATGAGGGTGAGATCCGCGTAGATCCCCTCCCGAAGGTAGATGCGATGAGTGTAATTCTTGCCCGTCGCCAGAACCATCCGCTCATCACTCAATAGACCCGGATCGATATTGATCCTACGCCTGCCCTCCGCGGAAAGCCGGATCTCCAACTGGTTTGTCCGGTGCTTGATGGGCGGCAGAGCCCCCTGGGATACGAGATCCAGGAAGCCGGCCACCTGGCGTAGGACGCCTTCCCCCATTTCGCGGTCATAGTAGGATGTGTAGGAAAAGGGTTCGGCAGGTGACAAAAAGTCGATGGGACCGAACAGGGACTCCAGCTCGAACAGCGCTTCACGCTGAATCTGGAGGTCCCGGAAAAGCAGCCCCGTCACCAGCTTGGCCGGAGGTGGTTCTCGAGGAATGCTCATGGTTTCCCAGTCACACGGGTCCTTCCATCTCATCGGCTGCCTCATCCGAGGCAGGGAAGCAGACCATCCGAATTGCGCGGGCACCGATCGGGACCCCTATCCCCGATCCCTGCCCACGGTTCTCTGCCTTCGTCCTCTTTCCCTCTCGAGACATTCTTTAAATGCCCTCGGCAAAATCCACGGGCATTTCGTACGGAGTATGGAGCGAAACGGAGTGAGGAATCCAGGGGATCCCCGGCTCCCCCTTCGGAAACCCTCCGTTGCACCTCGAACGGATGCTCCCTGGTCGCCCTAACGGTATTTTGCCGACTCCAGGCGGGTGGCTTCGCTGCGCTCCGGGCCCCACACCCGGAACCTTCCGTTTATCCGCCGGGATCATGCCGACAGGGCACTAAGATTCCAGAGTCCTGGCCTCTTCAATGAGCATGATTGGAATGCCGTCCCGAATCTCGTAGAGCAGCTTGCATTGACGGCAGATCAACCCATCGCCGCTCTCATTGAGAAGGATAGACCCCTTGCATTGGGGACAGGCGAGGATGTCGAGCAAATCCTTGTGGATCGTCATTCATTTCCCCATCTATATGGTATGGCTTCAACGGTTCAGGACCTTGACCTTGCTTACCGGGTCCTCGTCCTTCTCCTCCTCTTTTTGCATGTCCAGAAGCCGCGCATAGGTTTCAAGGGTCGAACGCAGCTTGGTCTCCAGCATGACCCGCTGCCGCCGCAACTCTGCAATATCCTCATGAATTTGAGCCAATCGTTGGTGTGCTTCCTGGAGAATCTTCTCGGCCTTCAATTCCGCTTCAGCCACCAGGACCTTAATTTCTTTCTCGGCGTTCGCTTTCATCTGTTCCGCCGTCTTGTGGGCGTTCAGCAAGACATTGCGGATGGTCTTCTCCCGGTCTTTGTGCTCTCCCAGCTCCTTTTCCAGGCGTTGGACATCTTTTTTCAAGCTGGAATTCTCCCCCAGGAGACGCTGAATCTCTCCAGCGATCTCATCCAGGAATCGACGCACCTCTCGGGGATCCAGCCCTTTCCAACAAGTGCGAAATTCCTTGTGTTCTATATCCGCAGAAGTCCATTCCATACTTTGTCACCCTCTATGGATTACATGCTCAGGCGAACGGCAAGGCCTCCCAAGGACGCTACCAGGAAATAGTCCAGAAAAATCAGCCCCAGGATGAGCACCACGGGAGAAAAATCGATGCCTCCAAAAGCGAGGGGCATTCGCCTTCGAATAGCATACAGAACCGGTTCCGTTGCGTTATACAAGAAGCGGACGATGGGGTTGTAGGGATCCGGGTTCACCCAGGAGAGAATCGCGCGGGCAATCACGATCCACATGTAAATATTCAAGGCAAGCCCAAGAATTTTGGCCAAAGCAAACAGTAGATTCGCCACAATAAACATAGACTACCTCTCCAGCGCTCATTTCCGCGACATTCATCTCCACTCGTTTCAGGCAGAAACTACTGTTTTCCAGTCCGCGTGTCAACCTGAAGTCCCCAACTGGAGACTTTTCTTTCTCCCGCAGCCTAATATCGGTTTTCTTTTCCCTTTTCAATATCTGGAGGCCTTATCCTCCACTCGTTCGGTACCGATTTGGAGCTGCCGTTCGCTGGAACGGTTCAGGCACCCCAGGTGGGGAGGTTTCTCTTGTGGTCCCCTTTCCATGGTGATAGACTTCAAGACCTGATGCAAGATGATCGGAAATCCTGAGAGAGCCACGATTCCGCAAAATGGTTCGCTGCTTCCAGTGTAGATTTTTCGCCGTCACATGGGTCAAGGGATATCCCTATGCCTGCAAAGCCTGGGGAATCCGTTGCAGCCGGCACCCCTGCGTGGTCGTCCATAAATCCTCCGGCCTGGAATGCCAACTCTATCAACCAAAAGAGCCGGGCACGGGCAAGAATCCCAAGAGTCCCCCCCGAAGATAGAACCGGAAGGAAAAGGGCTGAAGTTGTGTCTGGATCCCAAAATAAACGGCTTGAAGTTTTCGAACGGCTTTCTGAGCAGATCCTCGAAACTTTGAAAAAACTCTCTGCTGATCGTCAACCCCTCACGACCCAATCTCTGCAAAAGGCTCTTGTCGAACGTGTGGAACTGGCAGACATGATTGCTCCCCCGGCTTCTGCAGGACCTTTGTCCAAACCGGAGGGGGCACAGGCTGAACCGGCGGATCTCAGGGACATTCGCGCGCGAAGCAACCTCCTCCAGAAGCAAAGAGACCAGGCGTTGCAGCAGGTTGCCGACCTCGAGCAACAGCTGAGCAGGTCTGCCGATTTTACCAGGCGATGCGCCACAGCTCTCATCGGACTGGTTCGTCCGGGGGGGAATCCTCTGCTGAACAGGACGCTGGACGAGTTCAAAAACTTGTTGATCACAGAAACTCATCTTGATGATCTGGAAAAGGCGTTGGGAGAACTCAAACAGGTGGTGATTCAGGAATCGCAATCTTCGGAGGAAGCTCGGCAAGGAGACGGATCAGGAGGTCTTTGGGGCAAATGGATGAAACGCCGGGACATCCAGGCAAAATCCTCCGAAATTTCCAAAGAAGTCTACTTCAAAGACATGCAGACCCAGTTTCTGAACATCCTGTCTCTGCTCCACGAAGATCTGGGAGAATCCTATGTGCGGCAACGGTCGGAAATCCAGAAAAAAGTGAATCAAGCCGAGAGCTTTGATCACCTGGTGGCCCTCCACGAGGACCTGATCGCCCTGATCCGCACCTACACGGTGCTTTTGCGGGAAGAACGGAAGCAAACTGCGGCCTTCATCCAGGAGATCGGAGGCTCCCTGCTGGAAATGGAGGGGCGTTTCCTCTGTTCATATTCCCATACATCCGAAACCCATCAGGCCAACCGCAGCTTTGATCGAGTCCTCGAGACCCACATGGCCGAAATACAGACCTCGGCACAACTCAGCAAGTCCCTGTCGGAATTCCGGGAGGTCGTGATCAACAAGCTGGCCGGCATTCGAACCGCCATAGATAACAAGCAGAGAGACGACGAAATCCGCATGGAAAATGCCAAAAGAGAAATGGACGGGCTGAACCAGCAGCTCCAGGCAATGAAGGCGGAGATCGAGCAGATTCGAGAGAAAACAAGATCTCTGGAACACGAAACCCTCTTGGATCCTCTCACGGGGGCGCACAACCATCGGGCCTACAAGCAGCGTCTGAGGGATGAACTGTATCGGTATCACCGCTATCAGCAGGTGTTTTCCTTGCTGTTGTTCGACATCGACCATTTCAAACGGGTGAACGATGAATACGGGCATCGAGCCGGGGACAGGTGTCTCAAGGAGATCATCAAGCGAATCCGCCCCACGCTCCGCGACACGGACTTCCTGGCCAGATACGGCGGAGAGGAATTCGTCATCCTGCTTCCGGGAATAGATCGGGATGGGGCATGCGCTATGGCGGAGAGGCTCTGCAGGATGGTGGAAAATACTCGATTCCTGTACCAGGGGGTAGAAATCCGAATCACCATCAGCATCGGGGTGACTCAAGCGGCTCCCACGGACCACACGGAAGAGGCTATTTTCAACCGGGCGGACAAAGCTGTCTATGAAGCCAAAAGTTCCGGCAGAAATTGTGTAAGAGCCCTGTGAACGGGGCACTCTTCTCGATAACGTTCACCCCCAGGGTTTCGAAAGGTTTATCATGGTGCAGAAGCGTCTTGTCATTGCCTTTTTGACTGTTTTGTCCTTCACGACCTTGATGGTGCCGGCGCAAGGCACGGCCTCGCCACGCACACAATCCAAAAAGCCCCCCGGTACGGTTCAGGCAAGAAAGGCACCCGTGGGAGATCCCGCCGCCGGCCAGATCAACAGCCGGTCGGCCGTCCTGGTGGAGGTATCCACAGGAACCACTCTTTTAGAGCAGGAGCCGGACTTAGTCATCGAGCCCGCATCCTTCACCAAGGTCCTGACCCTGTACCTGGTATTCGAGGCCATCCACCAAGGGCTGGTGAAGATGTCCGACGAGGTCTATATCAGTGAAACCGCCTGGCGGACGGGCGGATCCAAAATGTTCGTGGAGCTGGGAACGAGGGTCCCCCTGGAAGACCTCCTCAAGGGCATCACCGTCGTGTCAGGGAACGATGCCTGTGTAGCCGTAGCCGAGCATCTCTACGGGAGTGTCGAGGGATTCGTTCACGCCATGAACCGGAAGGCCCGGCAATTGGGCATGACCCAGAGCACGTTTTTAAACCCGCACGGCTTGCCCGTCGAAGGGCAGGTGACGACAGCCAGGGACATGGCGATCCTGTGTGTCTCCTATCTTCAGCGGTTTCCTGAATCCCTGCGTTTCCACTCCATGAAGGAATTCACGTACAACAACATCGTCCAGTACAATCGAAATCATCTCCTTCTCAAAGATCCCTCGGTGGATGGTCTCAAGACCGGCTATGTGGCTGCAGCAGGCTACCATCTCGCCGCCACCGCCCAACGGGACGGCACACGACTCCTGGCCGTCGTAATGGGAGCGGCTACCCCGGGTATTCGGGAGCGGGAGGCTTTGAGGCTCCTCAATTACGGATTCCGCCAATTTGTGCTGATCCAACCCTTTCCCAACGACAAGCCTGTCACGACGCTCAAGGTCTGGAAAGGAACAAAAGACCAGCTGGACCTCTATCCCCAGGGTACCGCGGCATTTCTCATTGCCCAGGCCCAAAAGTCCGCTCTTCGCTGGGAAGTTGAAGCTCCCAAGGAGGTGACCGCCCCGGTGAAAACCGATCAACCGATGGGTGAGCTGGTTTTCTATGTGGCGGATCAACCCATGAGGAGAGTCCCGCTGGTAAGCCGGGAGGACATTCAAAGGGCAGGATGGTTCAAGAGCGCGTGGCAAAGCATCCTCATGGTCCCGACCTTGGATTGGAAGGTCGTGACGGGGATACTCGCGTCGATCTCCTTTTTAGGCCTTGTCGTTTTGTTCGTAGTAGGCCGTCGGTCATCATCAAAACGGCCCCGTTCCTCCGCCTCCCGCTGATGACGCTCCCCCTCACGACCCACCCCACGCCGAACTCTCAGGGGTGGGCCTCTTCGATCTTTCCCCAAATCCATGGCGAAAAGGCGGATGCAATGGAGATATCTCGAAAATCGGGCACGTCTCTAAGGGGATTTGGAACTCCGGGCCTTCTGCGGGGTTTCCCTTTTTTCCTGCGGATCACCGATCCCGCAACGCGGGGACAGTCAGGAAGGGATCCCCAGTTTGGGGAGAATCCATCGCCGGCAAACGATCCACCCCACAATCACACTCACAAACAGCACGATGTATAGAGTCATTTCTCCACCTCACGCTCCCAAACAGAGTCGAATTCTGCCTTGCCCGATCCCCCGCTCCGGCAACCTGCCGGACAGGATCAGGCTCAACGGAAACTTCCCGGCTTAGAGTCACAGTTCACTTTAAGGGAAGATCCGACGGCACAGGGTCGAGAAAAGGAGGAAAGCAACCGCTCGATTTCTCTGTGTTCACAAGCCGGACACCTCAAAATGGATTCTTCCTCTGTGGATCGAACAAGGACCTCAAATGCGTTGTTACACTGTTTGCAGCGGTATTCATAAATGGGCATCGATGGTTCTCCATTCTCAAGAAATGGTTCACCAGCGGGTTTTCGGCCCGTGGCATTCGTTTCATCATGTCTTTTTTCCCGAGAGCTTTCAAGGTGTGGGAAGCGAGGTCGTCCTCGAAAGGCATGGGGCCCATTGGATCATTCCCCTGCCCCCCCACTCCCGGCTGAACACCCGGTTGTCCCTTCTTGCCCGTGAATGGCTTCGGAGCCTGCAAGCAGTCACGGGCTCCAAGTTGACAAGAGTGCCGATTGCTTTTAATGTAGCCACCACTTTTTCTCAACTTACCATTTCAAGTACGGACGGAGAGTGAAATCTATGAGGTCTTGTGATTCGAAATCCTGCAGTACCTGCCCGGACAAGGAGAAGATGTCCAAACAGGATTTGATCCGGTGCAAGTTGGGGCACGTCCGGCATAAGCTGCTCGTCATGAGCGGCAAAGGAGGCGTGGGGAAAAGCAGTATTGCCGTGTACCTTGCCCTGGCGCTCGCCGACAAAGGCTACAGGGTGGGCCTGCTGGATGTGGACCTCCATGGCCCCAGCATACCGAAAATGCTCGGGCTCCATGGAATTCTCAACATCACTCAGGATCAGCAGATCCTTCCCCACGAGTACCGGCCCAATTTGAAGGTGGTCTCCATCGAGTCCCTGCTGGATGATACGGATTCAGCCGTCATTTGGCGAGGACCCCTCAAACACGGAGTGATTCAGCAGTTCCTGGCCGACTGTCAATGGGGGGACCTGGATTTCCTGGTGATCGACAGCCCTCCGGGCACGGGAGATGAACCTCTGAGCGTGGCTCGCATCATTCCGGATGCCGGGGCCGTCATCGTGACCACGCCCCAGGAAATCGCCCTGGCGGACGTGCGCAAGTCCATCAATTTCTGCCGGAAAGTGAACCTGGATATTGTCGGCCTTGTTGAGAACATGTCGGGTTTGTACTGTCCCCACTGCCGGGGCTTCGTTCCCATTTTTCAGACCGGCGGAGGGCGGAAGACCGCCGAGACTATGAAAATCCCGTTTCTGGGTACCCTCCCCTTCGATCCGGCGGTAGTGGCTGCCGGGGACCAGGGCCGCCCCGTGTTGGAGGACGAGGGAGAAACTCCCTTCAAGAAGGCCGTGTTGGATTTCACGGAACGGGTCCTTGAGCGCATCAAGGAAATGAGGCCTCTTGACGAGGCTCATCCCAAAGCCGTCCATTGATCATAGAAAGGTGCCTGCAACCCCCATGTTCACCATTTCATTGCGACAGAGCGGCCTGACGGAAGTTCAGAGAAACACCCTCCGGGACATGTGGCTCCGATGCGTGCGACGAATCATCGTGAGCACTACCCTTGCCGGCAGCGGTCACCCCGGCGGTTCCATGTCGTCCCTGCATCTGCTGCTGATGCTCTTTTCCACCATGCGACACCGTCCCGACGATCCAGCCTGGCCCGACCGAGACCGGTTGATCGTGAGCATGGGACATATCAGCCCGGGGGTCTACAGTGTCCTCTGTGAGTTCGGATATGTCCGGGAGGAAGAGCTTTTTCTCGAGTTTCGCCGTGCCGGATCCTGCTTTGCGGGACACGTGGAATCCTGCGTGCCCGGCGTGGAATGGAACACGGGAAACCTGGGACAGGGGCTCTCCGCCGGCACCGGCATGGCCCTCGCCCTGCGTCTTCGGAAGAAGACGAGCCGTGTGGCCGTACTCATGGGAGACGGAGAACAACAGAAAGGCCAAATCGCCGAAGCCCGACGTTTCGCGGTGAAGTATGAGCTGAACAACCTGTTCGGTATTGTAGACAGGAACCATCTCCAAATCGGCGGAAACACGAACCTGGTCATGCCCCAGGCTATCCGGGCCGATTACGTGGCAGCCCAGTGGAACCTCATTTACCTGGAGAATGGTCACGACTTCGATGCCATCTTCCATGCCTTGAAGAGAATCTACTCGCGGGAGGTGGATGACGTCCGTTATCCCACGGTCCTTGTCGCCCGCACGATCATGGGCAAAGGGGTCTCCTTCATGGAGAACAAGGCCAAGTACCACGGCTCGGCCCTCAACGATATCGAGGCCCGGGAGGCCCTCGAGGAGCTTGGTTTGGACAACCCCATTTCCGACCTGCGGGAAAAGAGGAAGACCTTCCATGATTTTCGCCCCCATTTCCATTCTCCTCTCATTTACCCGGAAATCCAGGGAGGGGAACCCCGAACCTATGCACCGGGGACTGTGACGGACAACCGGTCGGCTTACGGTGTCGCCATGGAGGACCTGGCCCGCCGGAACAATAAGGAAGGAGATATTCTCAAGATCCTGGCCGTCAGCTGTGACCTCGAAGGTTCCGTGAAATTGGATGCCTTTCACCGGAGATCTCCTGACGCCTTTTACGAATGCGGCATCCAGGAGCACCACGCCGCAACTTTGACAGGGGCGTTGAGTAAGGAAGGCTTTGCCGCCTTTTTCAGCACATTCGGAGTCTTCGGGATCTGTGAAACCTATAATCAACACCGATTGAACGACATCAACGGCACCCACTTGAAACTGGTTTGCACTCACCTGGGACTCGATGTGGGAGAAGACGGCCAGACCCACCAGTGTATCGACTATCTCGGACTCCTCGAAAACCTGTACGGTTTCTCCATCTTCATGCCGGCGGATCCCAATCAGACCGACCGCATCATCCGTTACGCGGCCACACATCCGGGCAACTTTTTTGTGGGCATGGGTCGTTCCAAGATCCCTGTTATCTTGGACGAAACCGGCACCCCCGCCTTCGCGGGCTCCTACACCTTCATCCCCGGGAAAGCGGATTGGCTGAGGAATGGGAACCAGGGTGCCATCCTGAGTTACGGCACGGCCCTGCACCATGCGGTCCAGGCCCAGCAGGAGCTTCGCACACGGCACGACATCCACCTGGCACTTCTGAACATGGCTTCAATCCGCCCCATGGACAGGGAAGCCGTTCTCGAGGCGGCATCCAGGGGATTTCTCCTCACCGTGGAAGACCACCACGTGGATACGGGGCTGGGAGCCCGAGTTGCTCGTATTCTCGCGGATGAAGCCGTTTCCTGCCGCCTGATCCGAGTCGGGGTCAAGAATTACGGGCTTTCGGGAAAACCGGAAGAACTCTACCGAGAACAGGGTTTGGACGTCGGGGGGATTGTCAGGACGGTTACAAAAGCATACTCAGACGGCTGGATAAGAAAGTTACCGAGCGGTTCATGAAGTCCCGGGTGCAAAGGGTTGCGGCGTCTGCTCCCCTGGGAGGCGCCGCAGACGTCGCCCCATCGAAAACAGAAAGGGGCGGCACCAAGCAGGCACCCAAAAACCGGGTGTATCTTCCCGACAGCAGGGGCGCCCTCCATCGGCTCCATCGAGGCAGGGCGAACTGCCTCAGAAGCAGGGTCTGAAAAGTGAGACAGCGCGAGATTTGAGATTCCGACGGTACGGAATTCCTCCCCAGCTCGGCCAATACCTCCTTGAATGCCGTCAGGCAGGCCTGTATCGAGATAATGTCCCTGCGAAAGCCTTCTATGATTGGGAAGTAGCCGTCTGGAGGCCCGAGTTTGGCCATCCAGTAACTCTCGATCTCGCTTTCGATCCAGAGGTGACGGCACTTTTCCGAGTATCTTGAAGTACCGTTCTTCCCTCCAAAAGAATTTGCGTTCAGCTCCCTCATGAACAGATGCCAGTATCCATCGACGAGGAAATGACCGGCCACGCCCACCAGGCAGGCAACGGCATCCCTGGAATATCGCCCCTTCGACTTTCGGATTTGTTCTTGAAGGAAGTCCAGGCCCTCCGGACTCTGGAGTCGGTGGGCTTCCCTCCCCAATCTCGAAAAAGAAAAGAGCGGGAAGTCGTAGAAAAGAACGTCGGGCAGGAGTGTCCCCAGGAGGAAGCCGTTCTTCTCTTCCCTCGAAAAGGGAGGAAGGTCACCGGCAGTCCCCAAGACTTTCAGGGCTTCTTCGGCCAGGAGAAGATGAAAGCGTTCTTTGGGCATCCCATATCTCCCCTCGCGGTATCCCGTGCGCAGGCCTCTCCTTTTGGGTGAAAACCGGCCTGCCCCTAGGGGGAAAGTCAGTATATCACCCAGACCACCTGCCGGTTTTCCTCCTCCCTGGATGCCCTCCTGGGTGAGGCGCTCCCGGCAACAAAGAGGTTCTCAGGACTTCTCACTTTCCCTCTTGATATAGGCCTGAAGGGCGTCCGGGATCAATCGTCGAATAAACAGGCCTCGATCCCCTTCAAAAGTCTTTTCGTACTCTCCATAAAAGGGATGGGTTGGGGAGAGAAAGGGGGTTTCGTGGCGCCGGGAAGAAAAATGCTCGCCGTACTGTTCCACCAAATCCAGAAGAAAGATATGACGGGTGGGGAAGTCTTCCACCCAACCCAGGCGCTTCATGGATTCGAAGCGCAGCTGGTCGAGCAGGAAGAGGGAAATGTCCATGACATACATCTTCTCGGAACCTTCCAGGTCGTAGAAATGCCCCCCCCCTCCCCAGCCAAGCACCCCCAGGATAAAGTCGTAAATTGGCAACAGATCTTCCTCGCCGCCGCGAATCAGGGACCCCAGAGCGGTATCACTGAGACCCGCCAACGTGGTATTTTCGTCAAAGTGATCCGAGAAACGGCGAACCCAATTCTGAAAGGCTCTCCTGGCCACCAGGCGGCGTCGCTTTTTTTGAAAGTCCAGAACGATGCCCACAAATCACCCTTGTCAGCTCCCCATCATGCAGACACACTCTTTTAAAAAATGTCGGCGGAAAAAACATAAATTTCGGTATCAGGCGCCTTCCACGCGTCAGGGGGAAGCCCCGCCTTCCTGCAGGTCCATTCGAGAAATTGAAGGGCGTCCCAACCGTGTTCCGTTGCCACCTGGGGCAAAAGTAACCCCGAATGATACCCCTTTCGAATGAAAAGCCCATGGGTCCCGATTTTAATGGCAGAAGGATCATGGATTCGAACGAGGGGGGTGAGAACGGAGATTTCCAGTTCGATATCTTCCAGTTCATCGGGCCTCAGGGGGCGGAATCTCGGATCGCCGAATGCCGCCTGGATCGCCATGTTTCGCACCGTGACGTGCAAAGGGTCCCTTGCTTCGATCATCCCAATACAGCCCCTAAGGTCTCCGCCCTTGTGAAGGGAGACAAAGGCTCCCCTTTTTTCCTCGAGCCTTGGCAGATCCACCGGGATCTCTGGCGGGGCTATCCCCAAACACCGACTGCGAATGGCTTCATAGGCTATCCGGCGGAGCGTTTCTTTTTCTTCCGAGCTGAGACCCAGGTCCACCCCCACTTTTTTCCCCTCAGACCCAGGCTCCCTCCCGGTACAGCCTGGATTGTCCAGGAGAGCTGCGGACATATAACCCACCACCTGCCGCGTGTCGCCACTCACATCCCCCGAGGTCGCATAACTCAGGATCCGAGCCTTGTCGGCCCCGAGTTTTCTTGCCGCCAGCATTGCCGTCATCAAGGGACCGGCCCCACAGGCTTCGCACCGGCCCTCCTTCAAATCCCGGGAGAGGCCTTCGGGGTCATAGGAACTCACTCGGTCCAACAGCACCTGATCCAGGCGCCTGGCCACTTCCTGGGAATGGTAATGAGAAAGGTCCGTGCTGGCTACAAGAAGGACATTCTTGCCTTCACAAGCATCGGCAACGGCGTCGGCGAGATGCCTGCAAAATTCAAAAGACTGGTCTCCCATGAGGATGGGTGTCAACCGGAATTCCTTCAGTACCACTTGGAGAAACGGTAACTGGATCTCGAGGGAGTGTTCCTGGATTTCGGCTTCGGGATAGTACCCGATGAGCGGAGAAAGGGTGCTCAGTTTCTGCACAAGTTCCTCATCCAGAGGAACCACCCCGAGCGGTGTCCGGTACCCGCCCAATGAATAGAGGCTGGCCCCTTGAAAAAAGGCACGATGGCTTGGAGCCAGGATGAGAACACGATTACACGGTCGCTCGCACAGCAACTTGTAGGCATGGGCAGCCACTCCCCCTGAATACATATACCCTGCATGGGGTACGATCAAACCGCGTACAGTGCCCACGATCTCGGGAACTTGTGCCCTGTTCAGGTGGTTGATGATTTCTTGCCGCAAGGATTGTGGATTTCCGGGATACCAGCTCCCGGCGATCACCGACTCTCGGATCTTCTCCCGCACCATAGGCCCCTCCTCGTGGAGGAAGTCAGAACGACCGGGTCCTGCTGTTGAGTTTACCTATTTAGCCAATATTAAAACCCGGGGCGGAAGCAAGTCAATCTCAATTCGACCCTGACTCCTCCATCCATGAGCTTCCGTAGATCCACGGCCTCCGGCTTCAGCCCGGCTGTCCTTGCTTTGTTTTCCCGAACCTCTATAATGCGAACGCCGATTCCACAGTCCGGGTTGGTCAACGGCCGGTTGCCGACATCGAGGTCTGCATCGTATGAGAGTTCATCTCGAGAATATCGGAATCATCCTTCATCGCCCTCGCTATCCGGAGAATATCGGGGCTGCCGCCAGGGCGGCGAAGAACATGGGAGTGGAACGCCTGGCCATCGTCGAGCCCGTGGATTGCGATCTCACGCGAATCCTGAAGATGGCCACCCACTCCGCCGAGGACATCGTTTTGGATATGGAGGTGTACGACACCCTGGGGGATGCCCTGGCCGGGTACCAGTACGTGGTGGGCACAACGGCCCGTACGGGATCCCACCGGCAAACGGTCACCAATCCCCGGCGATTGGCCACGGAACTGGTTCCCATCAGCCGGTCCAATCGCGTAGCCCTCCTCTTCGGCCCGGAAGATCGAGGTCTCGCCAACCGGGATCTGAGGCATTGCGACATCCTGGTCACCATTCCCACGGCGGGATTCGCCTCCCTGAACCTGGCCCAGGCGGTCATGGTCCTGTTGTACGAGGTTTTTCAAGCCGGCGTCGAGGAGCCCAAGGCGTTCGTTCCCCGCCTTGCCGATAAGATCGAGCTGGAAGCCATGTACGATCAGTTGCAGGATATCCTTGCCCGAATTCACTTCATCAATCCGGAGAATCCCGAGTACTGGATGACGGGGATTCGGCGTTTTTTCAGCAGAATCGCGCTGCGAGCCCGAGAGGTACGGATGATCCGGGGGATCTGCAGACAGATGGACTGGTATTGCAAGCAGGGGTTCAAGCCTTCACCCGTCTCCGATTCCAAGGGGGAAGACTGATTGGGTGTCACTTCCGGCCTGGAGAACCCCGGATCATTCCTCCAACAGGATCTTGTGGTTCACCAGGGACATGCTTCGAATTCTTGCCCGAAGGACCTTCTGTTCCCCAAAGATGTTGGCCACTCGAAGGACGTCTCCGTCACTCTCCACCACATCCACGGCTTCCATGACGAGTTCCTCCTCGCCGTTCCTGATCAAATAAGCATTGGCTTCACACATGACTCTCTTCCCTTTCCAAGCGTTGGACTCGATCGGCCAAAGGCAGTCGGTGCTTCCCATCCTTTCTGCGGAAATCCCACCCGTTCAGCCCGCCGAGTCTGTTCACCAAGTCATCCGTTCACCGACGTCCGTCTATCTTCCCCTCATCTCGATGCACTGGACATATGGAGAGAGGAAGCACGGGAGCCGACAACAACCGGGCAAAGTCACAACCCAGGGATTCATCCAGCCTTTCCACGAATCCACGGAACCTCTCCCTTTCACCGTAGAGCTCCGGATGCTTCAACGCCGTACGAACCATCTCAAAAAAAAGGGTCTGAAGTTTCCAAGTTTCAGGCTGAAGATTGAGCTTTTTGCACATGGCCAACAGGCGCACCAGCCTTCCGGCGACTGCCGTGTCGAATCCTTTTCCCAGTTCCGAAAGACATTCCACCAGGACATTCCCGACTTCCGCGCTCAGACCGTTCGGGCGCAGGATCAGCCTCCATCCGCGGGCGCTCTCGAGAATCGTGTTCAATCGACCCATGTGGACACGATAGAAAAAGTCAGTATCCTCCCAAGACTCCGTTCCTCCCTCGTATTCCTGCCGATGCTCGAGGATTTCCCGCACGATGAGCCTCACCTCCTCCCCCAACACGCTCCGGATGGCTCCCTGAACATCCCGCGGGATTTGGATTCCCCACTGACGCAAGGATACCAGGAGGGGCTGATGAGTTTGGAAGAAGTGCTGTTGAAGTTCCCGGTACAACCTCAGCTTTTGCTGGCTGATCTCGATGGCCACCGAAGAACGGATGTCCCGGAAGGCATCCTGGAGGTTGAAAAATGTTGTGCCGAAAACCTGGTCCAGGAAGCGTACGGTATTCACCATGTTCTGTTCTTCCATGGACTGTTCGAGGGAGGCCAGTATGTGCTGATATTCGGCATCCCCCCCATAGGGCTTGACGGAACAGCGGAAATCCAGGCCTCCAAAATGGAGTGCCGCGTAGAGAAAGTCCGCTTCCTCGAGGGTACGGGTATCGCGCACTCTCACGTATCCATAGAGACTGCGCGCGGGGTAGCTCCCGAGATCTTCCTCCTTCTGGGGAACATATTGAAAACAATAGAGGCGATAGACAGGGCTGTGGGCCTTGGCCAGGGAGCGGATGGCGTGATTGGCTACCACCCGATCGAACTCGACCACCTCGGGCTGCACCTTCTTCCGATAGACTTCGGCACCGTTTCCGAATTCCTTCCTGTTGCTCGGAGCTTTCTCCAATATTGCCAGGAAGGATTCCTCGAGAGGAGGAGCACCGGTCTTTCGAGCCAGTTGAATGGCTCGGGCCGCATACTTGAGATTGATCCTGGTTTCCAGTCCACTGATTTCATCGAAGAACCAGCCGCAGGAGGTGAACATGAGCATAGAACAACGCTGCATTTCCAGGAGTTGAAAAAACCGGGGCACATCCGTCTTTGCCGGGCCGAATCGTGTATGTCGGTTCAAGAATTTATCCCGTTCCCCGCCGGGGTTCAGCACCACCCGGATGTAGTCATTTCTTGCCTCCCATGGGTCGGAACTCAGACGAGCCATCTCCTTCTCGTAATGGAGCGCCAGGGAATCCCGCAACCGATTCAGGGCTTCCCTGAGCGGGGCTCGCCATTGCTGATTCCATCCCGGGTCATCCCCGATACGGCATCCGCAATCCCTCTCCCACCTTCCCAACCCATGAACACAGCTCCAAGCCGTGTTCTCCCGGATTTCCACCTCCGCCACCGTAGGAAACATCGAGAGGAATCGACCGTAATTGAGCACCTCCGCCGAGGGGTCACGATCCAGCTCCTCGAAGGCCGCCGCCAGTGCCATGTCCCCAAACTTGAAGTGATGTCCATAAGATTCGCCGTCAGTAGCCGTGTGGACCAGCCAGGGTTCGCGGCGGCTTCGATCTCGATGATCGAAATTGTGCTGGATCCGATTCAGCAGCCGGCTGCTGTGCTCGAGCAGTCGCTCGAAAGCAATCCCCTTGGCCAGAGCTGCGTCGTAGAAGAAAAGACGAATGCCCCGTCCCCGGCCACAGTCAAAGCGATAAGCCCGTCCCGTGGGAATGCCTCCGTCCCGGGCGTCGCGCCACTCGGTCTCATCTAGAAATCGCCAGCGGGAAGCCTGATGAGGCGACAAAATGGTATACCGGATTCCCTCATCCGCCAAAACCCCCAGGGTCTCGCGACTAACTGCGGTCTCGGGAAGCCACATCCCCTCGGGTCTCCTGCCGAACCGGTGCTCGAAATCCAGCACCCCCCAACGAACCTGGGTCACCTGGTCACGACGGTTGGCCAGGGGAAGAATCATGTGGTTGTACGCCAGGGCAACGGCGTTGCCGTGGCCCGTGCGGGTGTGAACCTCCCGGTCCGCTGCGAGGATCGTTCCGTACGACCAGGGGTCTTGCTCTTCCATCCAGCGCAGAAGGGTGGCACCAAAGTTGAAACTCAAAGACCGATAATTATTCCGAAGTCGCAGCACCCGGTTCTTCTCGCCCACCAGCCGGGCTGCTGTGTTGGCACGGTAGCACTCGATGTGAATCCGCTCATTCCAATTATGATAAGGATCGGCGGATTCTTCGGTCTCCACGGCTTCGAGCCAGGGATTTTCACGCGGGGGTTGGTAGAAGTGACCGTGCAGGCATACGTACTTGATCTCATGAGACGGAAGAGCTGGGGACATTCTTTCGTTCCTTCGGAATCCAGGAGCCCACGGCATTTGCACCGAAGGCTCGGCTGTTGACATCCGGCTCAGATTGTGACATTGCCACAAGAGCCCGGAAAAGCCGGCCAGGGGGCACCGGTCTTTTCCTCGAGCCGAAGTTCCTCAAAAACTGCAATTGGATAAGGCGGATGTTTCCCGGCCCAACATTTTACCATCACAAGATTTTTCGGTCCACAATGCCGGTTCCGTGTCCGTCTCCTGCAGCTCGGCCATATGCCGCTCATACACGAGAGCACATGGAAGCCGGTTCCACCCGGCACGGAGGACCCTTCCGGCAGGAAGGGGAGTTCGACCCGGCAAGGCCCTCACAACCTCCATTACCGACGGGCGAAATTCCCTGGGAAAGCCATGAAGCGCCCCCACATCCCTCCCCCTAAACTTACAGCTACTTCACGAGGAAAACCACCATGCAGTTTATCGACTTGGAAATCCAACAGAAAAGAATCCGGACCGCCCTCGACACCCGAATCCGCGAAGTCCTGAAACACGGCCAGTACATCATGGGGCCGGAAGTCGCCAGGCTGGAAGAAGCCTTGTCCCGGTACACGGGCACTGCCCACGCCGTCGCCTGCTCATCCGGCACGGACGCCTTGCTGATGGCCCTCATGGCCCATGAAGTGTCACCCGGGGATGCAGTTTTCACCACACCTTTTACATTCATGGCCACCGCGGAAGTCATCTCTCTTCTGGGGGCCACCCCTGTCTTCGTGGATATCGACCCTGGAACGTTCAACTTGGATCCGGATCACCTGGAGCACGCCCTCGACGCTTTGGCACACGGCAACCCCAAGCAATACCCCCTGCCTCGAACCTCCGCGGCCAGGGCTCTCAACCCTCGGGGGGTGATCGCCGTGGACCTGTACGGCCTTCCGGCGGACTACGACCGCATCAACGCCCTGGCCGACAAACATGGGCTTTTTGTCCTCCAGGATGCCGCTCAATCCTTTGGAGCCCGAAGGAATGGAAAAATGGCTTGTGCCATGGCAACCATCGGTTGTACCTCCTTTTTTCCCGCAAAACCCCTGGGGGGCTATGGCGACGGAGGCATGTGTTTCACCGACGACCCGGATCTGGCACAGAAGCTTCGGTCCCTTCGAGTGCACGGTCAGGGTTCCCACAAGTACGAAAATGTCCGGATCGGGTTGAACGGTCGCCTGGATACCCTCCAGGCCGCCATCCTGCTTGCAAAGTTCGATGTCTTCCCCGAAGAGCTGACCCTCCGACAAACAGTGGCAGGGAGATACGAGGATCTCCTGTCAGGGGGAGGATCTCCGGTCGTCCCCCCTCGAATTCCCGGGGATTGTGTGTCCGCCTGGGCCCAGTATACCGTGGTGAGCAGGGAGGAAGACGGCCGCCCCACGCTCCAGGAACGACTCAAAAAGGCGGGCATTCCCACAGCCGTCTACTATCCCACCCCCCTTCATCTTCAGCCCGCATACGCCCACCTCGGCTACAAACCGGGAGATTTTCCGTCGAGCGAAGACCGTGCCCGAAGGGTACTGAGCCTGCCCATGCACCCTTATCTTTCCTGGGAGGACCAGCAGACCATCGCCGGGGCAATCCTTGGGTAGCAGCTTTTCGACACCATTTTTTTGACCTGATTCAGGACTCCTGGTATCCTGCATGTACGCGAGGACGGGGACATTGCAAGGAAAAGGCAGGGATTTCGGGGATTTTCCCATGACCAACGACAAACAAGAGAAGCCACCCATTTCCCACGAGAAGGAAGGCGAGGTCTCCCTCGAGGAATTCTTACGGAAAAAGGCTGAAATCGACAAGGCTATTCGAGACCGCTTCCAGCGCACCATCTCCGTTATGTTCACCGATGTCGTTGCCTCCACCGAATTCTTCGAAACCCACGGCGACATTGAAGGCCGTTTCATGATCCAGAGATACAACGACCTTCTCCGGCCCGTGATCCAGAAACACAACGGGAAGATCATCAAAACCCTGGGCGACGGACTCATGGTCGTCTTCGAAAAGCCCGCGGACGGAGCTCTTGCCGCTATCGAGATGCAGAAGGTCCTCGCCGCTGAAAACCAGGGGAAGAGACCGGTCAATCAAATCTGGATCAGGATAGGTATCCATCACGGCCTCGGGATCGTCGAGACCCACGACGTTTACGGCGACGTGGTCAACACCTCCGCCAGGATCTGCTCCGCCGCCAAAAGAGGCGACATCTTGGTCTCCAGGGACTTGATCAATGCTATCCAGGGGGAGCCGGGCATTGCTCACGAATTTGACGGAGCGAAAAGTTTCAAGGGCAAAGTGGCCCCCCTGGACGTTCATCGCATCCTCTGGGACCCGCAACAGGAAGCGGCCCTTCGAAGAGCCGCCTTGTCCGAAGAAAAAGAAGAGCAGCCCGAGGCAACCGTGCTGCGAATCGAGTATTCCCTGCGGGGTGAGAAAACCCGGATCCATGCCGGCCTCACACGAGGGGCTCTCCAGGCCGCCGTCGCCGTCCATGAGATTGCCTACCGGGAAGATGAAATCAAGAGCCTGGTGGAACAGATCGATTCCATCCGGTCTTCCCTGAACCAACAGGGCGAAACCTCCAAGGAAAACCTGGCCCGGTTGAAAAACCTTGCCAAAAGCCTTTACGAAATACTCGTTCCCCGGGGGCTCGAGACATTCATCTCCATTCATCCCGTTCAAACCCTGGTGATTGCAATCGAGGACACGCTGGCGTTCATTCCCTGGGAGCTTCTCCATGACGGTGACCATTTCCTGTGCCTCAAATATTCCATGGGAAGGTCATTGGCGATTCCGGAGCAGGCAACCGCACGTCAGAGACCCGTGAGGAAAGAACCTCTCCAAATGGCGGTTGTCGTAGACCCTCAAGGCAATCTGCCAACCGCCGAGGCCCTGGGAATCAACATTCAGAAGTACCTGAAGAAGAGCGCCGGATCAAGGATGTCCGTGACTCTGCTGAGTCGCGAAGCCACTTGCGGGTTTCTGCGAACCCACCTTGCGGACTACGACCTGTTTCACTTTGCAGGACACTTCCAATACGATTCCATAGACCCATCCCTGAGCGGATTTCTTCTGACCGACGGAAAATTCGAGGCAGGATGGCTCCCGAGCATTTCTCGGACTCAACCCTTGCCATCCCTTGTCTTTGCCAATGCCCGTCAATGGGGGCGAAGCCCGGAGGTCTCCCCCGGGACGCGGCTCTCGGGGCTTGCATCCAGTTTCATCCGGGCCGGGACCAGGCACTATATCGGAACCACCACCGATTTGCCGGATCGATCCAGTGCATCATTTGCCGAGGTGTTCTACAGCAGGCTCCTGCAATCCCACCCGGTAGGAGAAGCTCTGAGACAGGCCCGCCTGCACTGCATCCGCCGTTACGGAGACGAGAACCTCGCCTGGGCTTCCTACGTCCTTTACGGCGATCCGCACTTCGTGTATTTCCCATACAGTGGCATCGCAGACGCCCTTCCCACCGGGGAAATTGTCCCCTTCGTCAGACGAAAACCGGCGCTGGCCGCAGGGATCCTTTTAGTTATCGGAACTATCGCCTTCTCCCTCTACTGGTACCGACCCCTCACGAACCCTCGCACTCTCGAAGATGTCACGCAGTCATCCCCAACGCGCCACATTCCAGGATCCCGGGAGAAGGCAGCGCTTCCCGGCGAACCCTTCCCGGCGGAAACACCGACTGGCGTTGCCAAGTCGAAACCCGCAGGTCCACCTATGGAGGCCACGACCGCCGCAAAATTACAGGAAGTCGATGCAGTTCTTGCAGAAATCGGCAGGAAGATGGGCATCCTCGATTTTTGCTTCAAAACGGCCGGGGCGTTTCAACACTCCCCCCTCTGCCGCTCGGTCTGCCTGGATGTGCATAAAAGACGCCAAAAGGTGAAGAACCTTCTCGAGGAAGTCCTTGGGCAACAAGCCGCAAGCGGGCCGGAAGGGACATCGTCCGCGGGGGCTGCGACCATCCTTGCGGAAATCAACAAGAGGGCGGCAACCATCCCCTCCGTAGCCCCCTGCCCGGACCTGCCGCCCGTAACCCCCGTCCCTGTCCGGGAACTTCCCACAGCCCCTCCCAGCAATGTCTATGTGGATGACGACCAAGGAATCCGCACCTATTTCGATGACGCGGGAAATATCCTCTCGTCCGTCCGGATCGGCCCCCCGACAACACAGCCTTTCCCTGGGTCTTCGGCGAATGTCCCGAGCTCGAGCATTCTGCCGTCGGTTCCGGCGCCGGCTTCGGACAGAGCTACTTTCTCCACACCACGGGGAGGGAGTTACGGCCGGGAAACCCGTGAAAGCATCGACACGGAAGGGGGCATCCCCAAGACAGTGGGAACCCGACAGCCCGCTCCCCCCGGAGACCTGCGAGGCAAGGCCTCACTCGATGAATCCAGATCCAAGTCCATCCCCTCGCCCAGGGATAAGCAGCGAGAACTGCCCGTCACGCCCGACATGAAGAGCCGGAGCCGGGGACAAGAAAAGCCCGTGCCGGTTTCGCCCCGAAGGCAGAAAGAAAAGATGGGAACGCAGACCAAGGCGGTAAGACGTGACTCTTCGGTATCTCAGGCCGCCAAGGAAGATCCCTCCACCGACGCTGCCAGGCCACTTCCCCCTCGAAGACCCCGCAATTGAGATCTGCCCGACAATCTCCTTTCCAAAGCCTTCCCCCCGACCCCTGGAACAGCTCCTCCAGATACACCTTCGAGCTCATCCCTCTCGATTGCGAGTGAAGCCATGCATGGAGGAGGATTCCCGTACCCAACCGCTGTACCCCAACAAGGGTGAGCTTCCGTTATTTTTCCCCACCTTCCCGTTGAAAGCACGCGGAAGGGACATCCCGGGAAATGGCCTCTCTATCCCGAAGCGTCCCGATGAACCCGGAAAAATCCTGGTATAGTTCTCTCGGTCGAGGTAGGGAATCGGGTTTCCTGCCGCCTTCTACTTCCCGCCCGTTTTCGGTTTTCGGTAGACACGAAGTCGTTCCGGTCCGCACCGCAGTTCCTCGACCGGTTCGAAGCCATCCGGAGCAAAGTGAGGCCCATACACCAGCAGGGTTCCCTTCCAATCCTGGAGCAGTTCATGGAATGGAAGAACGGGTTTGTCGGGATAGATATACAGGGCGTCCGCCCGGCGGATCCTCTGGAATCGGTAATCAGCGCAGATGAAGCGAACCCGGCCGGTCAAGCCGAGCACATCTGTCGCCCTCCGGCCAGTCAGGCAAAGGAATGGATCTACCTCGATTCCGACGGACCTGGTGAAGAGGCCGGCGATGCACGCCACGATCCCGTCCCCGCTCCCAAGGTCCAGGAACAGGCGAAAGCGCGCCAACCGTATCTTTCGGAAAAAGTAGAAGACATGAGGGGCCCTGGAAGTCGCCCACGCCCCCAGGGAGGTGAGGCGATAGGGACCGGAAAACTCTTCGTCGGGGGCACTGTGGAGGTCTCGATAATACCGAACCACCGATCCAATGGATGGTTTGACGGGAATGCTCGTTTTCTTCCGTCTAACGGACGACGCTTTGGGAAGCATGGCGGCCGTGTCCCGGACGGAGGTACTGGGGTAGGTCCGCGAACCTTTTCCGGGAAGAGCCCCCGGATTCATCATGGCGCTACACACCCGATCTGCATCTCATCCCCCGAGAGCCCCGAACTTTTTCATGCACATGCTAGGATCTCATGAGGCGGGAATGCTCGATTTTCATACACTTGTTCATCACGACGCCCATACCGGCACATCGCGCTTTTTCAGCGGCTTCATCGTGGGCCAGCCCCAGTTGCATCCATACATGACCGGCCTTAACCCGGATAGCCTCGTCCACGATGGCTGGAATTGCGTCGACATTCCGAAAGATGTCCACCACGTCGATGTGTTCCGGCACGGATAAGAGATCGGGATAACACTTTTCCCCGAGCACCTCCTTGTACCTGGGATTGACCGGAATCACCCTGTAGCCGTGTTCCTTGAGATACTTGGCCACCCTGTGGCTGTCCCGCTCTTCCTTGTGAGATATGCCCACCACGGCAACCGTGCGGGCGCCCTGGAGAATCTCCCGTACCGCCTCATCCGTCACTGGTTGGTCTGGTAAACGGCACTCCGTCATGATCGCCCTCCTTTCTTCGATATTGCCATGAAAATAGTGGAAACACGCCAGCAGGTCAAGAAACAGCACCGGTCTCCCGGTGAGTCTGCATGGTGCGCGGACTCCGTGCCGTCCGGACACATTCCCAACAGGGACCATCCAAGGATTTCCGTGCCGTCCCAAAGGGAATCGCCGATGGAACTCGAACGAACCGCTTTTTTCGAGCGGCTCGCCGCCGGGAAGGAGATTCTTCGGCAGGTCCTGGAAGCCCATGGTGAATAGACCCACCGGGAAAGGCAGCTTGAGGGTCTGGAGATTCTGGAAACCATCGACCCTCAGGCCGGAAAACCACACCTCCCGGAGGACTCCGCAAGGTTCAAATTCCTGGGGCTGAGCGTCCAGGGTCCCACCGGGGAGAAATGACCGGTTCTTTTTCTCGGAGCTTCCTTGATTTGACAGCTTCCCTTTCAAGTTCTCATGAAGATTGCCGAATATAGAAAAGAGCTGTTTTTTTCTGTCTTGTCTTGGGTTGGACACACCCCTGTCCCTGCGGAGGGAAAGAAGTGACCGCTTCGTTGCACGTGCTGGTGGTGGAGGACCATGCTCTCATGCGCGCGGTCCTCAAGAAAATGCTTCAGCAGATGAAATACTTCCAGATCATCGATGATGCATCGGATGGGCAGGATGCCTGGACAAAACTCGTCAATGGGCGCTACGATCTGGCTATCTCGGACGTCAATATGCCCCGCATGGATGGAATCAAGCTCCTCAAGCGTTGCCGTGCCCACAGCGAATTGAAGGGTCTGCCCATTCTCATGATCTCCGGGGAGTCACTCCCGGAATGGATCGCCGGCGCAAGCGAATGGGGCGCCTACGATTATGTGGTCAAGCCGTTTTCGTACCTGGAACTCAAGGCCAGGGTGGATGGAATCCTGGAAAAACTTCACGACCCGGAGGAACTCCTGTTTCGGGAATTGGAGCGCCGGAAGGCAAAAGGGCACGCCCGTTCGGCATTGGAGCGGATCAACCGGCTGGAACGCAGCGTTCCCTCCCTCAAATTGAAATGGCTGAACCTCAAAGGTGAATGCCTCATGGAGCTGGGTGAAATGGAACCGGCATCCGCCTGCTTCGAGAGGGTCATGAGGGACTCCGATGTTTTTCTGTCCTCGTACAAGAATTATGCAGCCCTTCACGAGAAGTTGGGAAACCTCGATAAGGCCGTCGAAGCCCTGGAGAAGGTGGACGGGATCAGCCCCATGGACCTGGACCGCAAAGTGACCATCGGCAGGCTCCTGTTGCTGTCGGGTGAGATAGACCGGGGCCTGAGCATGCTCCAGAAGGTCCTGCGACTCGCGACTCCAGAGGAGAAGGAGATCTATCTTCTTTCCGTGGCCCGAACCTTCCTCGAAAACGGCCTTCCCGACGAGGCGGAGAAGCTCTACATGCGGATCTTGCGAAACAATCCCGACTCAATCTAGGCTTACGACCGTCTTGGGAATCGCCCTTGTCGGCCGGAGGAAGATCCAGGAAGCATACCGCCACTATCGACCGGCCCTCACATCCCGCCCCAACAACCCTGCCGCCCACTACAACCTTGGAGTCCTCTGTTTTGATCGTAAAAAAAACCCGGGGAAGCGATCCAGCGGCTTGGAACGGTCCTCGAACCGGACCCGAAGAGTAAAGAGGCACGGGGCTGCTGAGACATATTCCGGAGGGAAAGCAGGATCGCCCCTCAATAGAACCCCGGGCACGGCACGGGGAATCCGATGCGGGAGCCGCCCGAGGCTCGATACAGGAAAACAGACGGTGTTTCCTCATGGTTGCGGTTGTTTCGCGAAACCCGGCCATGACACGACAAAAAAGCCGGCTCGATAGAGCCGGCGTACTTTCCTGGGTTGCAGGGAACCATCGTGGATGGGCCGGGATTTGGGAAGAGGAGGACAATCAGGAAAGAAATTTTTGCCTCAGGGAATCCCAGGGAGCAAAAAGGGCAAAAAGCACCGCGGAAATGAGATACAGTGCCGCCAGGGATCCAGGGAAGGTCACATACAGGAGAAAATATACGGGAAAGAGAAAGGCAAGGGACAGGGCCAGCTTCACCCCGTATGCGAAGCACTGACATTTCAGATCTTGTTTTTCTTCCATGCGGCTGCTCCAATCTTTGGGTCTATGGGATGGGTTCTGCGAGATAATATCGGCTTATCGATCTTCGAAAATAAGGGAATCGCCCATCTTTTTCAAGGGTCTGGAAGGTGGCTGTGACCTTTTTTTCACAATTTCACTCCACAAACCTTGACGATGCCTAGAAAATCCATTAGAAGCGGCATGCGACGAAGAAGAGTCCTTCCCTTGATCTTTTTGTTGCAAGGAATAGGGAGTTTGTGTATACATGCACATATTCGATCGCGGGAAGGCAGCCTTGCGCTCGTGCGAATCAACACAAGACCTGGTTGCGGAGATAGCGCCCAAACGCCGGCGGGTTCCCGATATTTTCTATACAGCCTAGGAGGAGGATGAGCATGTCGAACACAGTAACACAGAGCATTCTGGTGGTCGGAGGCGGCATGAGCGGACTCACCGCCGCCATCGAAGCAGCAGAAGCAGGCCACGAAGTCTACCTCGTCGAAAAGAACCCGTACCTCGGAGGTCGCGTGGCTCAGCTTCATCAGTACTTCCCCAAGCTTTGCCCTCCCTATTGCGGCCTCGAGATCAACTTTCGTCGAATCAAGAACAATCCCAAAATACGTGTCATTACCCTGGCGGAAGTGCAAAAAATTTCGGGAACCGAGGGCAATTTCGATGTTTCCATTCGCATGAATCCGCGCTACGTGAACGAAAAGTGCACCGCCTGCGATCTGTGCGCCCGGGCCTGCACCCTTGAGATCGACAATCCATTCAACTACGGCATGGACAAGATCAAGGCCGCCTACCTTCCTCACGACATGGCCTTCCCCCTCCGCTATGTTCTCGATCCCTCCCTGGTGAAAAGCTCCGAGGCCCAAAAGGTCAAGGAGGCCTGCCCGTACGGCGCCATTGAACTCGACATGCAACCCAAGGTCCTGGACCTCAAGGTGGGTTCCATCGTCTGGGCCACAGGCTGGAAACCCTATGACCCGACCAAGCTCGATACTTACGGCTCCGGCACATACGCCAACGTGATCACCAACGTCATGATGGAGCGCCTTGCCTCCTACAATGGACCCACCCAGGGCAAAATCGTCCGGCCTTCCGACGGCAAGGTCCCGGAAACCATCGCTTTTATCCAATGCGCCGGTTCACGGGATGAAAACCACCTGCCCTTCTGCTCGACCATCTGCTGCCTGGCTTCCATGAAACAAACCACCTACGTCCGGGAGCAGCACCCCGACACCAAGATGTACATTTTCTACATCGATATTCGGGCCACGGACCGTCTCGAGGATTTCTACCGGATGGTCAAGGAAGATCCCAATGTACAATTCTTCAAGGGAAAGGTGGCCAAGATTGAAGAGGATCCCGCCTCCAGGAACCTCACCCTGCGGGTGGAAGAAACCACCAGTGGATCACTCCATGAAATCACCGTGGACATGGTGGTTCTCGCCACGGGAATGCAGCCCAATACTTCCGAATCTCCGGTGCCCGGAGCGGTCTCCTACGACGATTACGGATTTCTGGCCTCCATCGAAGCGGGTCGAGGCATCTACGGTGCCGGCTGCACCAGGACGCCCGCCGGCGTTTCCGATTCGGTCCAGGACGGCACGGCCGCGTCTCTCAAAGCCATTCAATCCATTGCGAGGAGGTAAACTCTATGGAGCAGAAGATTGCAGTCTATATTTGTACCGGATGCGGCATCGGGGATGCCCTGGACATAGAAGCCATCAGCAAGGTGACGACCAAGGAATGCAAGATCCCTCTGTGCAGGAACCACCCCTATCTGTGCAGCCGGGAAGGAGTCGACCTCATCAAGGCGGATATCGCCCAGGAGGGGGTCAACACCCTGGTCATCGCCGCATGTTCTCCCCGGGTCATGTACGATGTCTTCAACTTTGAAGGCTGTGTCGTGGAACGGGTGAATCTTCGCGAGCAGGTCGTCTGGACTCAGAAACCCCAGGACGAAGACACCCAGATGATGGCGGAAGATTATGTGCGCATGGGCGCGGCCAAGGTAAAGAAGTGCGAGCTCCCGCAACCATACAAGCCCGATCAGGAAATGTCCCGGGATATCCTGGTGGTAGGCGGGGGCCTGGCCGGCCTGACGGCCGCTCTCGAGGCCTCTCGTGCGGGTTATTCGGTGGTTCTGGTGGAAAAAGAACCCAGCCTGGGAGGGTTCCAGAAGAACGTCCGAGTCAAGGTGACCAGTCCTTATAAAGAGGTTCGATCCAACGACCTGGAAGAGCTCATTCGCACCGTATCCCATGACAAGAATATCACGGTGTACACGGGCGCCAAGGTGCAGAAGGCGGCGGGCGGACCCTGCGTGTACGAGGTTACCGTCCAGCAGAACGGCACTACGGCCCAACATCGCATCGGAGCTATCGTTCTTGCGGCGGGATGGAAACCCTACGATCCAGAAAAGCTCGACAAGAAGCTGGGATTCGGCGCCTCTCCCAACGTGGTCACCAACGTCATGTTCGAAGAGCTCGCACAGGGCGGGACGGTAACCAGACCCAGCGACGGCGGGCCTGTAAGGAACGTGGCCTTTCTCCAGTGCGCCGGCCAGCGAGACCCCGAACATCTGCCCTATTGTTCCAGCATCTGCTGTCTCACGGCTCTAAAGCAGGCCGTGCAAATCAAGAACCAGGACCCCGACTCCAACGTGTACGTGGTGTTCCAGGAAATGCGGACCCCAGGACAAGCCGAGGATTTTTACCGCAAGGCCCAGCAGGAAGGGGTCGTTTTCATCCGCAGCCAGTCGCCCGAAGTGCGGGTCTCCGGCACTCAGCTTTCGGTGGAAGCTCACGATGAGCTCCTGGGGGAAAAGATCCTCCTGGAAAACCTGGACATGGTGGTTCTTGCCACCGGGATGGTTCCCGTCACTGCCTTCGGCGAAGATTTCAAGGCGGTGGCCAAGAAAGAGGGCGAGGAGGAAAGCCAGGTTCCGGCGGACGCTATTTTGGTATCGGATATTCTCAACCTGGACTACCGTCAAGGACCCGAGCTTCCCGGCCTCAAGTACGGCTTTCCGGATTCCCACTTCATCTGTTTCCCTTACGAAAGCAGGCGGACGGGCATCTATGCAGCCGGCTGCGTGCGCCGTCCCATGGGAACGGCAAGCGCCGCGGAAGATGCTGCGGGAGCAGCCATGAAGGCCATCCAGTGCGTGGAACTCACCATGCGCGGAGCGGCTGTACACCCCAGGTCCGGCGATCTGTCGTACCCGGAATTCTTTATGCAGCGGTGCACCCAGTGCAAACGCTGCACTGAAGAATGCCCCTTTGGTGCCATCAACGAGGACGAGAAGGCCAACCCCCTGCCGCAGCCCACCAGATGCCGTCGTTGCGGCGTGTGCATGGGCGCCTGTCCCGAGCGAATCGTCTCGTTCAAGAATTACTCCGTGGCCATGATCGGCGACATGATCAAGTCCATCGAAGTCCCGGAGGAAGACGAGGAAAAACCCCGCATCCTCGTTCTGGCGTGCGAAAACGATGCCTATCCCGCCCTTGATATGGTCGGACTTCGCAGGATGACCTACAATGCCTGGGTCCGTGTCATCCCCATGCGGTGCCTTGGTTCCATGAATCTCGTATTTATCGCCGACAGCCTTTCCAAGGGGATCGACGGCATTCTCCTCCTGGGTTGCCGCCATGGGGAGAACTACCAGTGCCATTTCGTGAAGGGGAGCGAACTGGCCGAGATCAGGCTGAGCAAGGTCAAAGAGACTCTGGACCGGTTGGTGCTGGAATCCGATCGCGTTCGGTTCGAGACCGTTTCCATTACCGATTACGACAAGCTCCCCGCCCTCCTGGATGCTTTCGCCGAACGTCTCGTTGAAGTTGGACCCAACCCGTACAAGGGATATTAGTCCGGGTTTTCCTGAAAACTCCGACTCTCCCTCTCCCCCGTCGGGGAGAGGGATTTCATGGTTTCCGCCGGGCAGATCGATCACCTGCCGAACGCCGGCGGCAATTGGCCGTATTGCCTGCAAACCAGGAGTGAAGGGGCCGTTCAAGCTTCCTCCCGGCTCCTTTGGCTCCTGATTGTGCAAGCTGCTGCCGCTGAATGAAGTTTCCAACCATTTCCCTTACGATCAAACCAGGAGGCAAAGGGATGAGCAACAAGGTCGATCCGAACCTTACGAAGGAATTGAAGGCATTCGGACTCAAGGATGCCGGCAAGTGTTATCACTGCGGGAATTGCACGGCTACCTGCCCTCTATCCACCCAGGAAAATACTTTCCCACGGCGCTTCATGCGCTACGTCCAGCTGGGGCAGAAGGACAAGATCCTCCATGCGCCGGAACCCTGGCTCTGCTACTACTGCGGAGACTGTTCTTCCCGGTGTCCTCGCGGAGCGGACCCGGGCGAGACCATGATGGTCATGAGACGTTACCTCACGTCCCTTTATGACTGGACCGGCTTTGCCCGGAGATTCTATACCTCGGAGAAATTCGAGAGCCTTGCCATCATCGTTGTCGCGATTCTTGTGGGTATTGGCCTACTTCTCTTCAACACGGGCAGTCCCAACTGGGAGCACGCTCACATCAATTCGGTCTGGCCTTCGGACAAGATGGAGATTGCGGATCTGATCATGGCGGCCATTCTCACCTTTTTTCTCGTCACCAACGTCTTCCGGTGCGTGCGATTTGTTATGGGTGACCTGCTGACAAAAATTCCCCTGGGCATATACGCCAGGGAGGCCAAAGAGCTTCTCATTCACTTTCTTACCCAGAAGAAATTCGGCCAGTGTACCGACCGGATGCAGTGGTTCGTCCACCTCATGATCATGACGGGTTATGCCACCATCTTCCTCATGGTGGTGGTTCTCCTCAACGGTCTCACGGTGGAAACCCTGAAATTCCAGCGGGACCTGCCGGAATATTCTTTCTGGCACCCCTTTCGCCTTCTGGGTTACTATGCAACCTTCGCGCTGATGTATGGCACCACCTATGCCATCCTTGGCCGGCTCAAAAAGAGCAAGCCTATGTACAAGAATTCCCATCCAACGGATTGGATGTTCCTGATTCTCCTGCAGTTGACAACTCTTACGGGCATCTTCGTCCACTTTACCCGCCTCCTGGACTGGCCGGCCACCACCTACTTCCTCTACCTCGTGCACATGATGGTGGCAGTCCCCATGCTGGTTCTCGAGGTTCCTTTCGCCAAGTGGGCACACCTGGCCTACCGACCCGTTGTTCTGTACCTGCTGAAGGTAAAGGAAACCTATCTCAAGGAAAGGGCCCTGGCTGGGGAACCTGCAACTGCGACAGCCGTGGTTTCACCCCGATAGGTCTTGCTTCTGGAACACGGGTGTCCCTCCTGCCGAGCCATGTCCAGGGACGGGGAATTTTCTCTTGGGAGTTACGAAGGGATTGCCGACCTGAAAAATCTCAATTCCGGTCTGTACCGAAGTGACGCACTTTGAGCTCCAGTACCTTTCATTCCATGCCCTCATCCCTCGCGCACGGGAACCTGGATCCCAAGCAGTGGAGCGTGTTGCTGGGCGCCGTAGACATCCGTGTCCCCCACGGCCCCGGAAACGATGGGGCGCACCACGTTAAACTTCACCGCCCAGGCGGGATCGAAGTAGATCACCTTCCGGACCCGATCCGCAGGAACACCGTAGACCCCGGCAAGGAACTCCCGCGTGAAGAAATCGAGCTCTTTTAAGAACAAGTAATCGCCCTCTTCGCGAAACAGGATGTCAAAGGTCCATTCGTAGGGACCGGCGTTCTTGCTGCGAAGGACTGCGGCTATCTTCGTGATAGGAACAGTTCTCATCCTCGTATCTCCTCGATTTCGACGGGAAACAGCTCCAGAGGATTCCTTAGGGTCATGAGATGGTACAGGCTGAATTCAAAGACCGGCCCGCAGGGGGTATCCGAGGGACTGTACGGGAAAGCCAGGTTTCCCGCCGTCGAGATTCGACCCGGGTACCCTTCATGGAGCAGGCTGCTTCGGGCATAGGCGCACAGACCGTTCGCCGACTCCTGGTCCGGAGCCACCGCTTCGATAACCAGCCCCACTTCATGGGGAAGACGGTCCCTCAAGGGTTCGAGTTCCCCCATCACTCCGTTTCTGCCGTAGACCCGAAAGAGCAGTACTCCAGATGGCCCCAGTTCCCGGGCAACCTGATCCCGGATCTCCCCTAGAACCCGGTCAAGCCGACCGATGAGGATGGGATCTCGGATTCCTGCTACGCAGATGGTGCGAAATCCTATCGGTTTCGCTCCCTCGAGCTTCACCGTGTACACGGGCGACGGCACAAACCGGGACCCCGAAACCCGAACTTTTCCTCCATCGAGCTCCTCAAACCGCGTACGTCGAAGGTCCAGAGTTCCTCCTGGGCCGGGCAACGAGTACGGATCACTTTTTTCATACAAGGTGTGGGCGGCGGCGGACATCCGGGTAAAGCGCCTTTGGGAATTGAGCGCCTCGAGAACGAAGGAATCCTCCTCCAGGATCCCCAGGACGCAGTCCTTGCCGCTTCCGGGAGTCGCGGCAATGGCTCCGCATTCCAGGATCTTTCCCATGTGAACGGCCAGACCCGCATCGTAGCCCTGGGCAATGGGGGGGGCGGCGAAAGGGATGGGATCATAACAGCGTCCGCACAAAACGACCCGGCAGCCGAGGCGGAGGGCTTCCATCACGGGTTCGGCCCCCATTTGGGCCACAATGCGCACACTCCTGCGAACCTCGTCGGCGCTGACTTCGGGAGCCGGTTCCAGGGGCGTCACCCGCCCTTCCTTCATGGCTTGCAGAACGGTTTCGGGCATCACGTCCGCATAGACGATTCCCAAACGAAAGGAAAAACCTTGTTCGTGTGCAATCTCTCGGAGGATGGACCAAGTCCACTGGACATGTTCCCTGGCACCGGCTCCCCCCGCGGACCCGATGATGCAGGGAATTTCCCGGTCCAGAGCCCCTCGAAGCAGAAATTCCAAATCCCTTTTCACCGCCCCTCGAGAAGTGAAGGATTTCCCGGCCCCCAGGTAGAAGGGTCCGGGATCCGTGCTCCCCGCATCCACCGCGATGAGGTCCGGCTGCGATTCCATCCCTCGCCGGAAGGATTCCGGGGGGAATCCGTAGCCGAGTATGGCGGTGGGAGACAACACACAATAGGGTTTCCTCGTGGCAACCATGGGAACTCCTTCCCGTTTGACGTCGGTTTGCAGCAAGAGAAGGCACGGAGCACCTTCTTCAGCGAAGGGCATCCAAAGGCCGCTCATAGCCGGTGAGCTCTACGTAACCTCTGCCTTCAAGAGGCATCCCCGCCATAGCCCCGGTGGCCCTCACGCTCCCTTCCCAGTAGGTCACGCGGGTGCTCAACGGGGTCCGCATTTCCTGATCCTCGAGGTTGGGAGTCACCATGACCTGAAGGTCCAGGGAATCGATACGAAGTATCCAGCCAGCCGGATATCGGACCGCTGAATGGGGGCTTTTCCACGTCTTGACAACCTCGACTCGGAAGGCATCGGACCCGAGGTGGACCGCATGTCCGTCCCGATCTACAAAAGTGCCCGCAGACCGGAGCGATGGACTTCCATCCGTTTGTCGAAGCAGATAGACCATGAGCTCGGTCTGGTCGGCGAACTGAAGGCTGAACCAATCCCATCCCACCACGCCGGGTTCCAGGGAGGAGGTCCCGAATTCATGGTCCATCCATGCCTCTCCGTGGACCGCCAGGTCTTCTCCCCCCTGCAAACGCACAGTCCCACCGGCTTCCAGCCGCGTGAGGGAATAATAACAGGAGGCCTGCCCTCTTTGGCTCCCTTTTCGGGAGTACCCGCCATCCCCGTGCAGCACCGGGTCTTTCCGGGGAATCAAGACCAAATCCAGGCTGAAGTCCTCCGTTCTTGCCCTCAAGGCATGAATCGAATCACCCATGCTTACGGACCAGTCCCCGGCGAAGATTCGTACCTCCCCATCTTCCCGATTCACCCCCGCTAGGCCGATGGCTCCCCGGACCATTTTCTCTCCCTGATGGAATTTTCGACCTGCGAGGTCGGAAAGAGCCGCATGAGCCAGGAAAATATCCTGGGATCTCCATGCGGAATGGGGCTCCGGCCAGGTTGCCTCAGACCCCGGTGGACAGATTTGTCTCCGGAAAAATGTCAGCTGGAAACCAAAAACGAGTCCCGAGGCGGTCTCGAGATGTCCGGTGTAGTACCACCATTCGGTGCGATAGCCGGAGTGCGATCCGTGATCGCGGGGAAACTCGAGGCCGCAGGGACCCGTCACCCGGTAAAACGCCTCTTCTTCCCCCCCGGCCGGGGACGTCGTTCCAAGAACCGCCGGCACGGCCAGGACGAAGATCAAAAATGCCGTGAGTTTCCTCCCGATCATAAGAGCTCCCTTGGATTTTCTCTCAACCCTCCCGGAGAATCTGTGCCGGGGAACGACGGAAGACCCAGTGGCCTGCCGGGAGAGTCGCCAACAAAGCGGCGGCAAGCACCAGGGGAAAAGAGGCAAGCAGCGGGGGCCAGTTGACAGCATACAGAAAAGTCCAGCCGAAGGACTGCCGGTTGATGACGTAGACCAGGATGACGGACAGACAAAAGCCGCAGCCCATCCCAATGATTTCCCCGGTGAGCACCATGAGGATCGCCTCCCAGAGAATCATCGACCGAATCTGGCGACGACCGGCCCCAATGGCGAGAAGGATGTGAAACTCGCGGGTCCGTTCCAGGACCATCACCATCAAGGTGGCGGCAATTCCCAAGGTGGCCACGACCAGGGCGATGATCAGCAGGACGGTAGTGATGGCAAAGGTCTCGTCAAAAATTCGAAGGACCTCACGACGCACGTCCCGGCCCAGAATGAGTTCCATTTCCTGGAGGCACTCACCGCAACGGTGATGGAACTCCTCTCGAAATCTCTCGGCAGCAGCTTCCGGATCCGGACCGGGCTCCATGAGATAAATCCTGGCCCCGCTCCAGGAATCGTCCCCCGTGAGTCGCCGGAAATGATCGAGGGAGTAGTGAACCACGCCGCCCTGGGTTCGGTAGTCCCGGAATATCCCTACCACGGGCTCGTCGAACTCCACCCCCAGGATCTTGGCCCGGTATCTATCCCCCAACTTCAGGCCGGACCGGCTGGCGAACACTTCGGAAATCAGCACGCCCTTCCCCTCGAGAAGCTCGGGAACTATCCCTTTCAGGTTGCCCTCGATGAGAAGGAATGTCGCGTGGCGCAGAAAGACGGCAAAATCGACGGCCTCGAACCGATACTGCACATTGCCCCGGTGGAGAAAAATCCGGCGGTAGGGCAGGATTTCGGCCGGCGTTTCCATGTGTCCAAGCGCCTGCACCACCCGTTCCGGGAGAGGGTCCCGGTACCGGTTGAATTCCGCCATGTTGGGTCGGACGAATAGGTCTCCCGTCATGGTCTGATTCACCCATGTCGTTACGGTTTCTCGAAAACTGTGAACCATGATGACCAGAGCGACGAACAGGGCGATGGCCGTGATGAGCGCCCCCACGGAGAAGGCGATGCGCCCCCCTGCATCCCGAATGGTCCGAGCCCCGAGAAACCCTGGTTCCCCACCGATCTTTCGCAGCACCTGGGGCATTTTCTCACCCAGGAGAGAAAGGCCCCAGGGAGAAATGAGGGAAAATCCCGCAAAGAGCAGAAAGGTTGCCATATACCCGTATACGGGGATTCCCGCCACCCCGGGGAGTCGCGACAAAGGCCACACCAGGAGAATCAACCCCGCACCCAGGCAGGCGATCTTTCGGGTGGAATCTCGACTCCGGGCGAAGGAATCCAGGATCAGGAGGGCCTCCCTGGGAGGGACCTTCATGGCTTGCCTGGCCGGCTGCCATGCAGCGAGGATCGAGATGAGGATCGTCATCAGAAACGACACAAAGATTTCCCAGGCGTCGAGATCAAGGCGATCCACCTTCACACGCACAAAAAGAAGGCTGATGGTGCCACTGATGCCCTGAAGCATTTTTTTGACCAGAATCCAGCTCACGGGCAAGGCCAGGAACCAGCCGAGTATCCCGAGGAAAGCCCCTTCGAACAGGAAGAGGAAGAAGAGGAGTCGTGAGGAGCCCCCTATGGAGCGCAGGATCGCCAGCTCATGTCTGCGGGAGGCGGCGTTCAGTGCCACAAGACTGTAGATGAGAAACATGCCTACGAAGAGAGAAACGAAACTCAAGATAGAAAGGTTCAGCTCGTAGGAACGAATCAGCAGCCTGCCGCTCTCCCTGGACTCACCGGGAAGTGCCATAACCAGGGTTTCCGGCAGGATGGCCCGGATGCGTTCCACATCCTCCGGAGAAGTGCCCGGTTTGAACAGGAGATCCACTCGATCCACAACCCCGAAATGCCCTGTGAACTCCTGGAAAGTGGCAATGTCCGCAAGAGCGATCTCTCCCCCCTCCACCAGCCCCAGTCCTTGGGGTTCGAGTACGCCGACAACCCGGAAGTCGAAAGGCCCCCTCGATCCTTCGATCTTCACATGCCGTCCCACCTCGGCATTCAACCGCCGGGCCAATTTCGGACCAAGAATCACGGAAAAAGGTTGTTTTACCAGATCGATCCAGGAAAGGAGGCTTGCTCCGGAGGAAATCCCGGCGTGTTGCGTTTCCCAGCTTCGCAGGGGGCGGTCCAGGATGGGATCGATTCCCACCAGGAGGAAAGGTTCCGGGGATTCGAAACCGGCATGAACGTAGGCCGTCATTACGGGTGATGCACCCGCCACCGAAGGGTGGCTCATCAAGACGGACAAGACGGACTCGGGAACCCGCCCTCCGGGTTGAATCACCACCCGGTCCGCTTTGCCCGTAAGGGCGTCCATGGTTCGAGTGAAGGATTCGACGGACGCGTGAACCGCCAACCGGACGCTGGTGAAAACGGCCGCACCCAGGGCGATCCCCGCCAACACGACCAGGGTTCGCCGATAATGGGTTCGCAGGTGCCGGAAGCTGAACCGGTACCAGAGACGGAAGAAAAGGAGAAGCCGTTTCATGAAACCTCCGCGATGGAACCGTCCTCGAGGTGCACCGTGCGGGTAGCATATGGATCGGCAATAGTGCTGTGAGTGGCAATGAGGATGGTTCGTCCGCGTTGTCGGTTCAACTCCCCTAGATGCTTCATGACGATGAGGCCGTTGGCACTGTCCAGATCCCCCGTAGGTTCGTCGGCAAGCAGAATGGGCGGGTCGTTGATCAGTGCCCGGGCAATGGCCGTACGCTGCATTTCCCCTCCTGAAAGCTGTCCCGGCAGATGGTGCAGGCGGGATTCGAGTCCCAGCCATTCCAGAAGTTCCATGGCGCTGGATCTGGCCGTCGAGAGAGAAGTCCCCCCGAGGAGGGCCGGCAGGCACACATTCTCCAAGACGGTCAAGGTCGGAAGGAGATTGAAGGATTGGAACACCATCCCCACCACATGGCGACGAAAATGGGTGAGGTCCGACGGGGAGGCACGGCAGAGGTCCCGGCCGGCCACCGTCAACCGCCCTCGGGTGGGACGATCCATCCCTCCCAGGAGAGCGAGAAGAGTGCTCTTTCCCGAACCGCTGTTTCCCTTGAGGACGACCAATTCCCCGGCCCGCACCTCCAGGTCCACCTCGCGAATGCCGACGACTACGCAGGCCTCCATGGGATAGAGCCTGGTAAGTCCCCTGGCTTCGATGATGAGTTCCGTGGGGATGATCTCCGCATGCCCCGTCATGATGGAATGCGTTTCTCCCATTCTTCGATGGATTTTCCCTCGTTCCACTCCGCTCCCGCTTTTGGACAGCATATCACGGCGGCGCCCGGGATAAAAGACGCCGGGAGGCCGGCCTCCAGGCATCGAGCGGTTCCCGGAAGAAACCGTAAAATTGAATCGGAGTGAATCCGGGCTATCCCAATGAATTATGCCTTGATGACCAAAGGATGACCAAAGGATGAAGGGGACCTCCACCGGTGCAAGAATCGTAATCGCGTGCGCAAGAAATGTACTCTCTCCAGGGGAGTGTTTCGTCCGGTGGTCTCGCCGTTGCCTTGCCGTCCGGGCTTCGAGCCCATGGCACAGGAATTGCCTTAGAGGGTTTTGCCACGGTAGGAGGCCTGACACGGCCACCGGCACCGGGGATGAGGTTTTCAAACCAAGACCTTCAACCTTCACCATAAAGAGGTATTTATGGCTAAACAGGCTTCGAACAAGATGTTGGATTTCGCCGAGGATCCGACAACGGACACCTTTGCCGGGAGTACTTGCCCCGACATGGACTCCCAGGCGCTTAGCAAAGATGGCGGACAGACGGACGTTCCGTCCCGGAGGACCCGCTGTCTTCAGGATCTACTGCGAGAGGCCCGTGAAGGATCGGAAAATTTGCCACCGGCGTTTTTCAAAAACCCGAAATCGGAACGAAACATCCTGCGACCCGCTTTCGGCAAGAGCAACCAGGGCACGGGTGTCGCTCAATTCTATCTCCACCCGCCCAAGTCCATTCCCGTTGTCGAAAACGTTCGCCCCCGGGTGGAGGGCAAGTTTTTGTACGTCGGGGAAGACAAGTTTTACGTCTGCGGTGTAACCTACGGACCGTTCCGTCCCGAGGAGGATGGCTCGGAGTACCACACCCCCGAGCTGGTCGAACGCGACTTCAGGCAAATGGCTGCCTTGGGGATCAATGCCGTTCGAACCTACACCGTCCCTCCCCGATGGCTCCTTGACACGGCCCAACGCCACGGATTGCGGGTGATGGTCGGGCTTCCATGGGAAGAACATGTGGCCTTTCTGGACAGCCGGGAATTGGGCGATGATATCGAACAAAGAGTGCGGGAAGGGGTGCGCCGGTGCGCCGGCCATCCGGCCCTTCTCTGTTTCACCGTGGGCAACGAGATCCCGGCTTCCATCGTTCGGTGGTACGGCCGCCGCAAGATCGAAGCCTTCCTGAAACGTCTCTACCTTGCCGTCAAGGAAGAGGACCCAGGGGCTTTGGCGACGTACGTGAACTTTCCCACCACCGAGTACCTGGACCTGCCTTTCGTCGATTTTGTGTCGTTTAACGTGTACCTGGAGACGGAAGAAAAGTTGGAGGGCTACCTCGCTCGTCTCCAGAATCTTGCCGAAGATCGGCCTCTGGTCATGGCAGAGGTTGGCCTGGACAGCATCCGAAATGGTGAAGAGAAACAGGCGGACACCCTCTCGTGGCAGATCCGATCGACCTTCGGTGCGGGGTGTGCGGGCATCTTCGTGTTCTCTTGGACCGACGAATGGTACCGCGGGGGGCATGAGATTAGCGACTGGGGATTTGGCATCACGGACCGGGATCGGAATCCCAAATTGTCCTCGGCTGCCGTCCGCAAGGCCTTCTCCGAAGTGCCCTTCCCTCCCGATCTTCCCTGGCCCGGCATTTCCGTAGTGGTATGCACCTACAACGGAAAGCGTACCATTCGAGACACCCTCGAGGGGTTGCGGAAGGTGGAATATCCCAATTTCGAGGTCATTGTGGTGGTGGACGGTTCCACCGACGGCACGGAAGAAGTGGTCCGCGAGTATGGATTCCGAATGATCGTGACGGAAAACCGAGGCCTCAGCAGCGCGCGGAACACCGGCATGCGCGCAGCCAAGGGAGAGATCGTGGCCTATATCGATGACGACGCCCGGCCGGATCCTCATTGGCTGACTTACCTGGCCGCCACTTTTCTAAAATCCGATTTTGTGGGGGTCGGGGGTCCAAATCTGGCTCCACCCCAAGACGGTCCGATCGCCGGCTGTGTGGCCAGATCGCCGGGTGGTCCCATGCACGTGCTGCTCACAGACCGGGAGGCGGAACACATCCCCGGATGCAACATGTCCTTTCGCAAGTGGGCACTCGAGGCCATCCAGGGCTTCGATACTCGATTTCGCATCGCCGGAGATGATGTGGATGTCTGCTGGCGGTTGCAGAAACAGGGTTGGAAACTGGGCTTCAGCCCGGCTGCTTTGGTCTGGCATCACCGCCGCAACTCCATCAAGAGCTACTGGAAACAGCAGTTGAACTACGGGAAGGCGGAAGGCGACCTCGAAAAGAAATGGCCGGAGAAATACAATGCCGCCGGCCATGTACCCTGGGCGGGGAGGCTCTACCTGAGAGGGGTCGAGCAGCTTTTGGGATGGTGTCGAGGCCGAGTCTACCAGGGAACGTGGGGAAGCGCCTTATTTCAATCCATTTACCAGCCGGCTCCCAACCTTTTTTGGTCCCTGCCCATGATGCCGGAATGGTACGTGGTGGTGGCGGCACTTGCGGGGATATCGCTCCTGGGACTGGAATGGGCCCCTCTGCTCATGGCATTCCCGGTTTTCGTCGTGGCGGCTGTGGTTCCGTTCGTTCATGCGTGCTGGAGCGCTTTGAGGGTCTCCTTTCCCTCGAAGCCCGCAACCTGGAAGGACCGGATCAAGCTGCGCACGCTGACGGCTTTCCTCCACATGATCCAGCCCCTGGCCCGATTGATGGGAAGGGTCCGGGCAGGCCTCACCCCCTGGCGACGGTGCGCAGTCCCGGGAGTGGCCTTGCCTCTCCCCTGGCATCGTTGCTTTACCGTATGGAGCGAGCAATGGAGGTCACCTCTCGAGTGGCTCGAATCCTTGGAGATGAGTCTCAAGGGCCTGAGGGCCGTGGTGATGCGCGGCGGGGACTATGACCATTGGGATCTGGAGCTGCGAGGGGGCCTTTTGGGACGTGTGCGGGTCCTCATGGCCGTAGAAGAACATGGAGCCGGCAAGCAGTTGATCCGATTTCGGGCCTGGCCCCGTTGCGCTCCCGCCGGGATTGTGCTTGCCCTGGCGTTTGCTCTCCTGGCGGCCGCTGCAGCCCTGAGCGGCGCCTGGGTAACTTGCGCCGTCCTCAATTCCGTGGCCCTGTTCATGATGATGCTCATCCTCAAGGAATGCTCGGCGGCCATGGCTTCCGTCATCCAGATCCTGAACCCCCTGCGCCCGGAAAACAAATCCTAGGCCCGGGAAGAGGGGATCGGGAGGAACGGTTCTGTCGAACCTCCGGCCGGGAGGACCGATTATTTTAGCGCGGAGCCCGAAACGTCGGGAGTGACCTGATCAAGTCGAGGGGAGGGTCTTCTTCCCCTCTCGAGCCACAACGGATGGGCGTATTTGGAGCATGTTCCGAGGGGGCCCGGGAAGTCGCCTCAATCCCGACGCCTCCTCCAAATCAACTCGATCCCAGGCAGTGTTCCGAAGAGCCGGAATCTGTTGTATCCGGCCTTAAGAGAGGAACACTTTTTTTGTTAGGGGAATGACGTCTGGCGGGCTCACCGAAAGCCGTAAAACACCTTTTCAGGCAAAAGGGATTCGCTATGAAGAGGGTCTTCACCGGAGTCGTGGTTTTTCTTTTCGGCATTCTTTTCTCCTTCCTTGCTCTTGCCGATCAGCCCAAGAACCTGATCATCGTCGGTTGGGACGGCGCTGGACTCAAGAATGTCATTCCACTGCTGGAAGAGGGGCGACTTCCTAACCTCAAGAAAGTCATCGAGCAGGAAGGGGGCCTTTATCCCCTCCAAAACATAACTCAAACCGTTACCATCCCCAATTGGACGATGTTTTTTACAGGAATGACGTACGATCAAACCGGTGTTCTCGGAAACCAACCGGCCCTTACGCCCAAGCAAGAGGCCGCGTTTCTGTTGAGGATGCGACAACGGGAGGAGAATTCCCTCACCCTTTTTCGGTTCAATGCCTGGATCGTTCATCTTCCAGCCCACTGGTTCTTTCCAATGCAGCTCAAACGGCAACTTGGGATGAAAGTGGGTTGGATCACCGCCAAGAAGTACCTCAGTGCCGAGGCGGGACGAAGTCCCATGTCCGATTTTGTGAGTGCAACTGACTACCACGTCTAGTACACGGTAAAAGATATGGCTGGGAAGTATCTTGATCAG
>JAGPLX010000010.1:0-3853 GCA_018053185.1 Syntrophobacteraceae bacterium | reverse complement strand
ATCAGCAGGTGGCGAGGGCAACTGAATTTATCAACGAGCAGAAAGCCAACAGCTCCGCCTTTGTCCTGTTCGTGCATACCGACCCCGATCGCTACGGCCACCTGCATGGGGAGAACAGCGATCGCTACCTCAGGGAATTTGTCCGCGCCGATCGGGCGTTGGGGAAAATATCCGCTCTCGTGCCGGATGCCAACATCATTGTGGTCGCTGACCATGGGTTCGACGAAGGAATGATGGAGCACTGGGACGCGCCGGATTCGTGGATGGCTACCAACCTTCCTGTCAAAGAAATTTACCGTCACAGAGGAGAGGCGATGGCGACCATGCGGGATGTAGCCAAGGCCATTTACAAACACTACGGCATCACACCCCTGCCCATGGGGAAAGAGAAGGCCTTCCCCACTCTTCGGGGTGTTGATATTCTAAAATAGTTCCAATTCCCGGCACTCAGGGGCAACTCAATTCAAAAGTCTGAACTCGAAAAGAAGAGATGTGCCCATGCGGGTGCCGGCAAAAGGCCATCTGGATCCGAAGGAGAGAGACCTCTGGGGGCAAGCCCACCCACGACACCGTTCGTTTCTTCATTCGTGAACTTTGTACGAGATGGCCGAGAAACCCTTTCCTTGCCCCCTTGAGTGCCCCACGCCACCAGCAGAGCCGTCCACAGAGATGAAACTCTTTTCGTTACTGATCAAACCGGCATCCGCGCACTGCAATCTCCGGTGCGACTACTGCTTTTATTTCGGCCGCGAAACCCTTTATCCCGAGTCCACCACCCACAGGATGTCCGAGGATATCCTATCGAGGATGATCTCTTCGTACATGACCACGGAACAGCCGCACTTCGGGTTTTGCTGGCAAGGCGGTGAACCTTTGTTGATGGGAGTGAGCTTTTTCCGACGGATCATCCAACTTCAGAAGAAACATGGCAAAAACGGCTCGATGGTCACCAACAGCATTCAGACCAATGCCACACTCCTTGATAGGGAGCTTGCCATGTTCTTTCACCGCTACAGATTTCTTGTGGGCATCAGTATGGATGGTCCCCAGGCCATCCATGACCGATATCGCAGGTACGGAAATGGAACAGGTTCGTACCGTGAAGTTAGGAAGGGCGTCGACCTTCTTCGTTCTGCCGGGGTGTCCTTCAATGTGCTGGTGCTGGTTCACAGGATGAATGTTGCCAAAGCCCGGGAGGTCTATGAGCACCTCTTGGACCAGGGATGTTTTTTCCAGCAGTACATCCCCTGTGTCGAGTTTGACCGAGACGGTGCCCTCCTTCCGTTCTCGATCAACGGGACCCAGTGGGGCGAATTCCTGTGTGAAATCTTCGACCAATGGTATCCATCCCATGTGGGCAGGATTTCCATCCGGCTTTTCGATTCGCTGCTGAGTAGACTTTTGGGTGAGCCCACCCATGATTGCCACATGTCCAAGAACTGCAACCAGTATCTGGTCGTCGAGTACAATGGCGATATCTACCCTTGCGATTTCTTCGTGGAGAAAGAGAGAAGACTCGGCAACGTGATGAGCGTTGGCTGGGAGGATGTCCTGGCCTCTCCCGCCTACCGTTCTTTTGGAAGGAGGAAGCGGGAATGGAGCCATCTTTGTTCAAGATGCAAATGGCTGGATTATTGTGCTGGAGATTGTCCCCGGTTTCGTGTCTCCCCCCGAGGCCGTCCGGGCGGAGTGAGTCGTCTTTGTGACGGTTGGAGGCTATTCTACGATCATGCACTCCCGAAACTCAGGAGACTTGCTCGCCTGGTTCGGAATCGGAGACAGGAAAACCCTTTCCTCCTTCACCTCCATGAACAAATACCGACTGTCCCGGGAAGGGGAGGTGATCTCCCTTGAGTCGCCCTATCTCCCCTTGATTTTGTTCACAAGCACCCGAGCCTGACCTTCTCCGAGAGGTTTCCGAAAGACTTCCAAGAGGGCAGCCTCTTCCATTTGAGCGTATTCCTGTAGTTTCGCTTCCTGAGCTTTGAAGGCCCGGATGGTGATTTCCTCGGGATCCACCAGTCCTCGCAGAATCCCTTGGAGCTCGGCACGCACATCTTGAGCCTCTGGATCGTCTATTCGATTCCTGATTTCGGAGGGGTAGGGATCGTCTTCCAGACGCCACAGGAAATCCCCATAATAAGAAAAATGGACATATTTCCAGCCACCTTTTTGAACCATAAAGGAACCTGTGCAATTCCCCTCGCAATGGCACTCGCAGTAGGCGAAGCCGGGGTGGTCTCCCTGCTTTCCCTTCATCAGGGGAATGAGGGAGTGGCCACGGAGTTCGGTCGGGCGGGCGGTTCCAGCCCATTTGAGGAGAGTGGGGGCCAGATCCACGTGCCCCACGGGGGCCTTAACCCGAACTCCTTTCGGGATTCCACGACCCGCCACCACAAGAGGGACTCGTGCCGCGACATCATACAGGTGGCCCTTGCCCCAAAGACCGTGATCTCCCAGGGATTCTCCGTGATCGGAGGTGTACAAGAAGATGGTGTTTGACAGCAGGCCCGTCTTCTCGAGCTCTTTCCATATTCGACCGATGTAGGTGTCCAGTTCGGTAACACGGCCATAATAGGCAGCTCTTGCCCGAGATATCCGGCGGTTGGGAACGAGCGTGGCAAGACGATTGAAATGCCTCAGCTCCTGGATAACGAGGGGCTGTTTTTCCAACTTCAATGCCTCGGCTGCGGGCATGTCGATCTCGCCGCCCGAATACAGTTCAAAGTATTTCTCCATGGCGGTGAACGGCGGATGGGGGAGATTGAAGCCAACATACATCAGCCACGGCTGGTTCAATTTCGGAGCTTCTTTCCGGAGAAACCGCACAGCATGGTCCGCGATTTCCTGATCGGAATGAGGAGTTGCACGGGCCTTGCCGTCGATGGAATCGCGGAATCTCTCTTCGTAGCACAAGGGTCTGCGAAACAAGGGAGCAACACTCGGTGTGTGCCGGTGTAGATTGGTTGTCTCGATTTCCTCGGCAAAGCCCATATCAAAACTGTCGTTGAGATCCAATTTGCCCGCCGCCCAGCAATGGTAGCCGGCATCCTCCAGCCTCTTGGGCCATGTGGGAAAGGTCCCGTCCCAAACCGTCGCGTTACAGTAGGAACGGTTGTCCGAGGGATACATTCCCGTCATCATCCCCGCGCGGCTTGGAGCACAAATCGGGCTCGAACAATAGCAGTCGGTAAAAACCACCCCTTCCCCGGCTATCTTGTCGAGGTTCTGGGTCCTCACGATAGGATGCCCCATATAGCCGGTGTGATGGGGGTTGTGCTGATCCGAGCAGATGAAGACGAAATTGGGTCTGGTCTGTGCCGAAGCATGGCTCTCGGAGGAGAAGGAAAAGACCCCGTTACTCCCCAGCATTACCAATCCGATCCCTGAAGCGAAAGACTTCCCGAAATCCCGCCTGCTAATGTCCGCCATATTCCCCTCACCTCAAGTTTTCATGGGATATTCCGTCAATGCAAGGCCCGCATCTGGTCTCTGATGGGTAGTTCCAGGTATCCTCGCATCGGTTGGACTGTCAACGTAAACTGGTCCCCCATCCTATCCACCGTGGTGAAGCCCGTGTCGGGGTCGTAAAACCATGCATCAGCCCCCATAACACTCGTGGGCTTGGAGAAACATCTTATCCGAAAACGGTAAGCCTCGGTCCTGGAACCGGATACTGAAATCGTGCCCAAAGTCTCGTCCACGGAAATCTCAACATCCGAATACTCGATCCCATCACCGAGAGGCAGGTGAAACAGAAACCTCGATGCACCACACGGGTAAACCAGAAAGGTTCTCTTTCCTGAAGAACCCGCATCACCATGACCGGTAATGGAATTTTGGACATCCATGG
>JAGPLX010000101.1 GCA_018053185.1 Syntrophobacteraceae bacterium | reverse complement strand
CAACCCATGTTTGGCGCGACGAAGGAGCCCTCCGTGGAGCGTCCTCCTCAGCTTCCATCCCAGTCCGAGAATATTTTGGGGGACCCGGAGCAAATGAGCCGGGACCTGGCTGACATCGAGGCGACCTTGTCTCAGAAAGAAGGAGAGGCTCGCAGAAAGGCCCTCACGGACTTGGCCCGGCTTTACTTCCTGCTTGGGGAGTACGGAGAGAAATCAGAAAGAGAGATCCATTTCACAAAGGGGCGAACCTTCGCGGATATCCTGTGTCGAGAAGAGCCCGGCCGCGTGGAGGGCTATTACTGGCTGGCGCTGAACCTGGCCGGCCTGGCGGAATGCGGGGGTGCAGGGCGTGCTCTGGGGTTGCTCCCGACCATCATCGAGAACCTGAAGACCGCGCTGGAAATAGACGAAAACTATGACCAGGCGGGACCTCACCGAGTGCTCGGGTGCATCTACTGTAAAGCTCCCTGCTGGCCTCTGTCCGAAGGGGACATCAAGAAATCTCTTCATCATCTTCGCCGGGCCGTGGAAATCGCTCCTGAAAACAGCACCAATCACCTGTACCTGGCCCAGACCTTGCTCCAGTTATGCGATCTTCAAGAGGCGCGTCGGGAGCTACAGTGCGTCCTTGCAGGCACACAACACGCCGAGGGGCCGGCGGCCCTCCAGTATGACCGGCAGGAAGCGCTCCGCCTGATGAAACAATGTGACGAATCCCCTGATTAGTGTTCTGCTCCCCCCTTTATCCGTGCCCCGGGAAATGCGGAGAAATTGGGGGGGAAGGGTGGTTTCCGGAATGGAAATAAGGACTTCCATATCCGGGTCCCCCTTGGTGCAAAAGGGCGACCTCGGAAGGGTCCCAGTACGGGCCTGCCTGTGCAAGGTTTACTTGTGCGCTGTGTGTGGTGACTGCGGGTCGAGGAATGAGGGGATGTGGAGCACAACCCCTCTATCCCTGCTTGGTGTATAATGAAATGTTACCGATGAAGCTTTTTCCCGGAATGCCCTAACGAAAGCGGGGGACGCCGTGGTAGGATCCTCCGGCGTGATCGAGGAGCACAGACGCGTGGTTGCGATGGTTCGTACGTGGGTTTGCACCTTGGGCTGTGCCAAAAGGAGAGATAGTCGGGGTCCCCTTCGAAAATGAATGCCAAAAACCCTTCCGGCCTGCAATGGGTCGTGTTTTCCCTTGTATGCGCGGCCTTCACCACTGTGTACATCACCCAGCCCGTCCTCCCTGTCATCCGGTGGGAATTCCATGTCAATGAAACCCGGGCTTCCTGGACCATTGCCGCAGTGATCCTGGGCATCGCCATCTCGAACCTGCCCTTCGGAATGCTTTCCGACCGATACCCTCTCCGGCCGATTATCCTGACCGGGGGGGGGATGGTTGCGGCTTGCGGGTTTCTGTGCTCCATGACATCGAACCTCTCTGTGCTGATTGGTGCCCGATTCGTTCAAGGTCTCTTCCTGCCTTCCCTCACCACCTGCCTGGCCGCGCACCTGGCTCGAAGCCTGCCTGCGGAATCGCTCAACGTGGTGATGGGTACCTACGTGTCGGCAACGGTGGCCGGAGGGTTGATGGGCCGTCTTCTAGGCGGCTGGATTCACCCTCCCCTTCACTGGCGCTTTGCCTTCGTGAGCGCGTCCTTCATGCTGCTCGGGGCTACCTTCGCAGCGGTACGACGACTGCCGAGAAGCGATCTCGTGTCCCTCCCCGAGTCCACAGTCGTGGGATTTGTTCAACTGCTCTCGAAGAAACAGTTCCTGCGAATCTACTTCGTGGCCTTTGGAGCCTTTTTTGCCTTCTCCTCCCTGTTCAACTATCTTCCCTTTTATCTCTCCGGCCCCCCGTTCGGAGCCAAAACGGAGGTCATTACTCTTCTCTACCTCTCTTATGTGGTCGGAATAGTGATCAGCCCCCTGGCCGGGAAGATCAGCAACCGCATCGGGAACGGAGGGACCATGATTGTGGGTGCGGTGGTCTTCGGGTTATCCATCGCGCTGACCCTCATTCCCTCCCTGATTTTCATCATTTTGAGCCTGCTCGGAACCTGTGTGGGCTTCTTCGCCATCCATGCCTCGGCCGCGGGCTCGTTAAACAAAAAGCTTACAGGCGGCCAGGGTCGTGCCAATGCCCTTTATGTTCTCTTCTACTATCTCGGGGGAGCGGTTGGAATCACCCTAAGCGGCCATGTATATTCCCGGTCGGGCTGGCATGGTGTGGCGGCCTTGACCTGCTCGATGCTCCTGTTTCCCCTGGCAACGGGAGCGGCGGAGAAGATCGAGGCCTCCCGCGTGGGACCGAGCTTTGACGGGACCATGGGCAGGCAGGGATTTGCCTCCGGCCGTTCTCGCCATGGGCAAGAACGATAGAAATCGAGGGTCTTGTGGCAATGGATCCTCTCCAATGCGAGGGGCTCACGAATCGGCCTGCCCCGGACGTCGTATCGAGGGAGACTCCTTCCATTGCCTTTCTCGAACTCCGCGGGAGAGGCCGGCATTGCTTTGTGCGCTTTGTACAGAGAGGGTGCCGAAAGAAATGAACGAAGCGGGAGGACGGTTTTGCCTGGCTGATCGCCCTACGGTCTGATATTCTAAGCACTGCCCTCCTCCTTTTGTGGGTGGTTTTCTCGCGGAACTGAATATCCAACCTTTTGAGGATAAAAGATGAAACCCCAGTTTCTTGCCCTTTTGACTGCCATGGCATGGGGGGTCGGAGGGTATTTCGAGAAAAAAGGTCTTCAACTCGGTCACTTGTCACCCCAGGTGGGAATCGCCCTTCGCACGGCTGTGGCTCTTTTGATTTTGGGTGTGGTCAGTTTCCCGGAATGGAAATCGATCCAATACGCGGGTCCGAGGGCTCTACTCTATCTGACCATCGGTGGTGGGGTGGTGGCCGGTTCCCTGGGGATGTTGTGCTGGTATGCCGCTATCATGGGAGCACCCTTGGGCCGGGTCATGCCCATCGCTTTCACTTCACCCATGTTTGGGGCACTCATGGGATTCCTCTTCGGAGGGGAGGCCATCACCGTGAGGACCGTTCTGGGCATGATGATGACCGGGGGCGGCATCGCACTTCTGACCGCACGTTGAGGAAGCCGATCAGTCCATCCGGCAGACCCTTCCGTTGCCCTCCCCGGAGGGAGGGGTGTCTGCACGACGGATGGAAAGAAAGGGCTGCGCTGAAGATATTGCCGTTCTGGACACGAGCCGGCCGCTGGATTCAGTCGTGGTCCATGAACCCTCGTTCGGAAAGGTAGGATCATGCGGGCTATCGCTACCCTATGTTTGTTTGCGTGTACCGTTTTTCTTCCGGCCCTGGCATCCGGGGCATCCCGTTCCCCCGATTTGGGGGCGGCCGTTATCGGAACGATCAAGGTCGGGGGAGCGTTCTCTCTCACGGGAGATGGCGCCGCTCTGGACCAGGAAGCGGCGGACGGGGCCAGGTTGGCCGTGACCGAGATCAACAGGACCGGAAAGTTGCTCGGGAAAAATGTCGAGATCGTATTGCGGGATAGCCAATCCAGGCCGGAAATGGCGGAACAGGTGGCTAGGCAACTGGCGGAGAAGGACCGTGTTGTCGCCATTCTTGGATACAGCGATACCGACTCGGCCCTGGCAGCGAGATACGTGGTTCAGGAACACAGGATTCCCTTCATTGCCGTCGGGGCAACTTCCCCCCGGCTTCCTGCGGAGGGGGGGGAGATGATGTTCCTGGCGTGCTTTGGGGACAATGTCCAAGCGGCGGCTGGAGCTGAATTCGCCTTCGGACACTTTGGTCCCAATGCTTGTCTCCTGTGGGATGAAGGGATGGACTACACAAGGCTTCTGGCAGGTTATTTCAAAC
>JAGPLX010000100.1 GCA_018053185.1 Syntrophobacteraceae bacterium | reverse complement strand
GGTCCTTCCTTGAGAGGATCCATATGACTTCATCAGCCTTCACAGTATGGCGGATCTTGTTTGCCCTGGTTTTCATCCTCTCATGGGCGCACCTGGCGAGGGGCCACCAAAGGCCCCGCGTAATCCTCCTCAATTCCTATCATCCCGGCTTTGCCTGGTCCGACAGGGAAGTGTCCGGTCTCCTGGAAAGGCTCCGCGAGGTCTACGCGGACATAGATCCCCCCATCGAGTATCTCGACACCAAGCGCCGTCCCACTGCCGAACACCTCTTGCACATGAAAACGTTTCTCGTGCAAAAGTACGAGGGGGAAAAAGTGGATGTGGTGGTCTGCCTGGACAACCCGGCATTGGCCATGGTGTTGCAATTTCGCGACGAGCTTTTCCCCGATGTTCCCCTCGTTTTTGCGGGGATCAATCATTTCGACGAGGAGATGCTGGCAGGCCGTCGACATGTGACCGGGGTCGCGGAAGTGACGGATATCAAGGGAACCCTCGACCTGGCTCTTCGGTTGCACCCCCGGACGAGGCAGGTCTTCGTGGTGAACGACCACACTCTCAGTGGGCTGGCTGCGCGCCGGGAGATGGAGGCCGTCGCTTCGTCCCTCGATGGGCGGGTGAAGATCTGTTTTCTTCCCGAGGCCACCATCGAGGAAACCGTGTCCGAACTCCGTTCGCTGCCGCCGGATTCCCTGGTCTTGATCCTCTCCTACGCAACGGACAAGGAGGGAGAGAGTATGAGTCTTGCCCGGAGCACCAGGCTGCTGACCGCGGCTGCGCAGGTTCCCGTGTACGGCGTGCACGAAACCCGGTTGGGACACGGCATCGTGGGCGGGCTGCTCCTGGGGGGACGGGAGCACGGCAGGCGCGCGGGGGAAATGGTTCTGAGAATTCTCGCGGGCGTAGAACCGGACCGGATTCCCGTAGACACATCGACCACCTCGATACCCATGTTCGACCATGAACAGCTCCAACGGTTCCACATCCCTTTGAGCGCGCTTCCACCCGGCAGCCTTCTCTACAATAAACCCATGTCTCTTCTCGAGACCCATCCGAACCTTGTGGCCGGAACCCTGGCCGTGCTGATCCTTTTGAGCGGCATGGTCCTGTTTTTGACCCTCTCCGTGATACGGCGCAGGCGAGTGGAGCGGGCGCTGCATGAGAGCGGGGAACGGCTCCGCCTTGCACTCGTGGCGGCCAAGCAGGGGCACTTTGACCTGAATCTTCAGACAAGAGAGGTGTTGATCACGCCGGAATTTGCCAGGATGTTGGACTACGAGCCGACGGAGATGCGAGTAGCTCTCGACCGATGGTTCGAGCGATTGCACCCGGAGGACCGGGGGCGCACCTGGAGCGCCTTCCAGGCCTATGTCCGGGGCGAGACCCTGCGCTATTGCGTGGAATTCCGCCAGCAGACCCGATCCGGCCGTTGGAAATGGATCCTTTCCCAGGGAGAAATTGTCGCCTGGGATGCCGAGGGCAGCCCTCTCAGGATGTTGGGCATTCATACGGACATCACCGAGCGGAAGCTGATGGAAGAGAAGGTTCGGGAGCTGAACGAGGAGCTCGAAGACCGGGTTCGCGAACGCACGGAACAGCTGGAATCCACCAACAAAGAGCTCGAGGCCTTTGCCTACTCGGTCTCTCATGACCTGCGGGCTCCCCTTCGCGCCATCATTGGATTCACACGGATCCTTGAGGACGACTACGCCTCGTCCCTGGACGCCGAGGGCAGGCGAGTGTGTTCCGTTGTGGTGAACGAGGCTCGACGCATGAGCCGGCTGATCGACGATCTGCTGGCGTTCAGCCGCCTGAGCCGCACCCGGATGAGAGAATCCTCCATCGACATGGCGGCATTGGCAACGTCCGTGTTCGATGAGTTGACCACAGCGGAGGAGCGGGATCGGATCGAATTACGGATGGGTTCCTTGCCTCGGGCCACGGGGGATGAGAACCTGATCCGCCAGGTGTGGGTGAACCTGCTTTCCAACTCGATCAAATTTTCGTCCAAGCGGGAAAGAGCAGTGGTCGAGGTCGGAGGAGATCGAAACCAGGGAGAAACCCGGTACTGGGTACACGACAACGGTGCCGGTTTCGACATGGGATATGCAGACCGGCTCTTTGGGGTCTTTCAGCGTCTTCACGGCGAAGAGGAATTCGAAGGGACGGGGGTTGGTCTGGCCATTGTACAACGAGTGATCCATCGCCATGGAGGGCGTGTCTGGGCTGAGAGTTCCCCGAATGAGGGCGCTACTTTCCATTTCAGTCTTCCTCAAAAAGGCGATGAAACATGAACGGCCCGCACGGAAGAGTCGACCGCAGATCGGCCGTTGAGGACAACCCGAAGGAGGACCCGGTGGAAGAACCCGTTCGCGTTCTGATTGTTGAAGACCTGGTCACGGATGCCGAGCTCGCCCGAAGGGAGATCCGGAAGACCTTCCCTTCGAGCCGGTTTCTATGCGTAGATACCCGGGAAGGTTTCCTGGATGCCCTGAAATCGTTTCAACCGGACATCATCGTCTCGGATTTCCGGATGCCGCGGTTTGACGGCCTGACTGCTCTCAAACTGACCCAAGAGTATGCTCCTCTCACCCCCCTCATCATCCTGACAGCCGCCATGAACGAAGACACGGCGGTGGAATGCATGAAAAGCGGGGCCGTGGACTACGTCATCAAGGAACACATCAAGCGCCTGGGGCAATCGGTCCTCCTTGCGATGAGAAAGAAAAGACTTCGAAAGGAGCGGCTGGAGGCGGAAGATGCCTTGCGGGAGAGCGAGAAACGGTACCGGATCCTTTTTCAGCATGCCAATGACGCCATTCTTCTCCTGGATTTCGAAAGCCATCGCATCATCGACTCCAACGACAAGGCCTCGGAGATGGTCGGCTACAGCCGGGCCGAGCTTCGAGAGATGACCATCGAGCAACTTCATCCCCCCGAAGAGTGGAAGCGGGTTGGGGAGATCTTCGCCCGGGTGGCCGTCAAAGGATCCATCAGCGGGACTTCCGATCTGCATTACCTCACCAAGGACGGCCGGCTTTTGGATATCGAAACCAGCGGCGTGCGGCTCGAACTGGGAGACCGGACGGTGAAAGTGAGCATTGTTCGGGACTTGACCGAGAGAAAGCGTGCTCATGAGCAAAGACATAAGCTCGAACGCCGGCTCATCCAGGCGCAAAAGATGGAATCCATCGGCCGTCTCGCTGGAGGGATCGCCCATGATTTCAACAACATGCTGAGCGTCATCCTTGGCCACGTCGAGATGATCAAGTCGAGGCTGCCCATGGAAGACCCCATCTTTCGACAAATCCTGGAGATCGAGAAGGCCGCGATCCATTCGAGAGACATCACCCGGCAACTCCTGACCTTTTCCCGAAGCCAGCCTATTGCCCCCGAGCCGCTCCGGCTCAACGATCACATCAAAGAGATCCAAAGGACTCTGGTCCGCCTGATCGGGGAGGACATCCAGCTCCATTTTCGCCCGGGGAAAGACCTATGGACGATCCGGTTCGATCCTTGCCAGATGGACCAGGTCCTCATGAACCTGGCGGTCAATGCCCGGGACGCGATGCCCGACGGAGGAAGGCTCAGCATCGAGACGGCCAACGTGGTGGTCGACGCGGCCACCCTCAACCACCATCCCTGTGTCGCCCCGGGAGAATACGTCCTGCTCGAGATGAGCGATAACGGCATCGGCATGACCGAGGAGACTCTCTTGTATATTTTCGAACCCTTTTTCACGACCAAGGAGCGGGGACGAGGCACAGGTCTCGGCCTTACCACGGTCTACGGGATCGTCAAGCAAAACGGGGGGGTCATCAAGGTGTACAGTGAGCCGAACTTGGGGACCACCTTCAAGGTGTACA
>JAGPLX010000046.1 GCA_018053185.1 Syntrophobacteraceae bacterium | reverse complement strand
TGCTTTGGGGACAATGTCCAAGCGGCGGCTGGAGCTGAATTCGCCTTCGGACACTTTGGTCCCAATGCTTGTCTCCTGTGGGATGAAGGGATGGACTACACAAGGCTTCTGGCAGGTTATTTCAAACGCCGATTCATCGAGCTTGGGGGAACAATCCTGGACGATGAGGCTTTCAAGGACGACACGGTGGATTTCACCCCCCTGGTTCAGCAGGTACAGTCTTTGCCCATCCAGCCGGACTTCTTTTATATTGCAGCGATGCCCTACAATGCGGGCAGGGTGATCCGTCAGTTGCGGGAAGCCGGACTGAAGTGCCCCATCATGGGTGGGGATGGGTACGACACTCCGGAACTTCTCAAGACGGCAGGGTCTGCGGCCGAGGGTGTGTTCTTTACGACGCATGCGTTCGTGAACTCCACGGAAGGCAAGGAGGACATGAAAAGATTCATCACGGCATTCGTGGCGGAATATGGTCGTGAACCCCAAAACGCCTTTGCCGCCTTGGGTTACGACGCCATGCGCCTCCTGCTGGATGCCATCCGTCGTGCGGGTTCCACGGATCCGAGCTCCATCAAGCATGCCCTGGAAGAAACCAAGGACTTTCCCGGCATCACCGGGGATATCACCTTGAGCCCCAAATCCCATATTCCACGGAAATCCGTTACCATCATCGAAGTCAAGGAAGGCAAGTTTCGATTTGCCGGGGAACTCGTGCCACAACTGGTCCCCTCTCCGTGAGGGCTGCACCGAGAAATAGACCGATCGAGTTTCTCCCTCTACCCTTCCAAGGAACTCGGTGTAGTCACTACCGGCACGGGGCCGGAGATTGTCCTCCCTCGGCTTATTTCTTTGTGTTGGAGGTGAATAGGGCGGCGGTTGCAGTGAATGGGGCAGCTTATCTCGAAATAGGACGGAGACTTCGAATAGGGGACCTCACCCGCAGGAACTCGAAAGGCTCTTTTCACCGTGGATTGAGCTCTTCGGGTATCTTTTCGAGCCGCCCCCGTCGTCACTTTACAAAAATTGTCGACGGATTTAGGTAGGAAACCGTCTAGATGAGCGATGGAAAGCGATCGACAATCCCGTGTATGTCTTCATTAAAAACGGCAGGAGCAGACAAATGAAAACGAACGCAAGGAACTCATTGTGCAGGTTTTGGGGACTCGTGATAGTGGTGTTTGCGTTGAGCGCCTGTGCGAGCGGTCCCTACTACACCGTTTCGCAAACTCCTTCGGCCCCGCCCCCGCCCTCTCCACAGAGTGGAAGTCCGCCCAGTCCACCGGATTTTGCCGTTGGGTTCAATGAATTCAACTACACCCTTGAAGTCTATGATCGCACACCTTTTCATATCCAGGAACTTCCCCGCTCCCTCGATGTTCTCTACCGGAAGGGGTACGACGAAGTACGGCGCAAAAGGGATGCGGACCTGGCCATCACGGTGACCCTGTCGGCCGGTGCGGCCGAGAACCCTGAGAAAAGGGTTGGCCAGGCGTTGGGGGGAGCCCTGGGCGGAGCCGCTCTCGGGGCGATCATCGGAGGAGCCTTGGGAGATCCCGGACCCGGCGCTGGTTTTGGTGCAGCCAGCGGGGCTGTCGTCGGTGCCATGGCCCCGGCTACGGACTACCTCGTGAGGATCGATGTATCCATCTACAGCAAAGAACTCGGCAGGACCTCCTTTGCAAGCAGGACAATCAACGTGTCCAAGGTTCCTCCCCATGCAGTGAGTAGTGTTGTGGATGAGGAGGTTGCCATCCTGCTGCGGAGCTTGCCTGATCGTTAAAATCGGAATCAAAGACCATATCGGAACTTAAACTGAAAGATTCTTGCTGGCCATTCCCCATCAAACGTCGCTCCCGGCGGGCGGGGATGAAGCTTGCCCCTGCCTGATGGGTATGCCTGTCACCGAAGGGGGGCGGGCTTTATTTCCGCCCTTTGAAGTCATGCAACGGCAAAGAATCGCTCATGAGTGCTTCTCAGTGAAGCCTGCAAGATGAACATCCCGGTGATCAGCGACAGGGTCCTGGGTTGAAGTCTGGACGGAATGAAGCCATCCCCAGGGAGATGGCTCGGGGTGGGGGTCTCCCCGGCCCTTTCGGCGTCAATTCAGTCTCAGGACTTTGAAGTGGGTGGGTGTTGGCGCACAAATCCTGTCTTCAGATGTTACTTGACCAACAATGAGGGAGGATGCCGGATGTTCAGAATAGCTATTGGATCACTACTGGGGCTCATGCTGTTTTCTGGATCGGTTTATGCCGCTCGACCTCTCATCACAGATGACACCGGGACTCAGGGCAAGGGGAAGTTCCAGCTTGAGCTCGGCTATGAATTCGATCATGACGACTCGGGCGGAGTGGAGGAAGATATCCACAATGCCACATCGGTCCTGACTTACGGTGTCACCGACACGGTGGATGTGGTGGTGGGCCTTCCCTATCAATTCATCAGCACCAAGGAGCGACGGGACACCAGGAGGGAAGACGGAATTTCGGATATGACCCTCGAGCTGAAGTGGCGCTTCTTCGAATGGAAAGGATTGAGTCTTGCCGCCAAGCCCGGACTGTCCATCCCGACGGGGGATGACGACAAGGGCCTGGGGGCCGGAAGAGCCGGCGGTAGTTTTTACTTCATCGCCAGTCAGGAATTGGAACCGTGGGCGTTTCACTTCAACGCCGGGTACGAAAGAAATGAAAACTCTGTGAACGAAGAAACGGACCTGTGGCACGTGTCCCTTGCCACGGAGGTCCAGGTGAGCAAATGGCTGAAGTTGGTGGCCGATGTAGGGGCGGAGAAAAACACGGACAAGGAAGACAATACGCCCGCGGCATTTCTCCTGGGGGGAGTGATCCTTCCCTTGACTGAAAACCTGGATCTGGACTTCGGCATCAAGGGAGGGCTTACGGATCCCGAAACCGATTACGCCTTCCTGGGGGGAGTGACGATCCGATTCTAGCTTTTCTCGAGCGGTTTCCCCCGAGTGTGCTCTGGCACCGCATCGGGCCCTGGTGCGTTGCTCCGAATTTCGGGGGGAGATTTCCATGATTCCGGCTTTCCTGGGGCGGAGTCTGCCCGCCGGGGTAAGTCATCTTATCGATGCATGGAGGCCGGAAAGCCGTATCCGCCTTCGGGTTCAAAGTTTTTTCCGAGGAAGTGAGAGGAAATGAAGCGGGATTTTCAGCAGAAATTACCTGGGGACGAAAAGATAGGAGTTCCCGAGCGCATTTCGTGCGCATCCGGAGTCAAGATATGAGCAGGCACCAGGCCGGAATATCGAGGGAAACGGCTGCGGAGTACGGGCGCCGGGCGGTTCAAATCACCGAGTTAGGAGAATATGTGTCCCCCTCGGGTCGAGTAGTTCGTATCGCCCAAATGTTGAAGCACGCCGTGGAGGGAACGGTTTCCTACCCTCCCGACATACCCCTTGAGAAATCCGTACGGGGACAACATCAGACCAGGGTAACGGTTGAAAACATCACGACCCTCGAGGGGGCTCGTACTCTGATCTCTCAGGGCTGCCACCCGGTTGTTCTGAACTTCGCTTCAGCGACACATCCAGGTGGCGGTTTCCTGGCCGGCGCCAGGGCCCAGGAGGAATACCTGGCCAGATCATCGGGCCTCTATGCCTGTATCAGGAACAATGCCATGTATGCCTATCACCGCTCTCGTCGGGACCCTCTTTACACGAATTACGCCATCTATTCACCCGAGGTGCCCGTCTTTCGCTCTGACGACGGCAGCCTCCTCGAAGAACCATACACGGTGGGAATGATCACGTCCCCTGCAGTAAATGCCTCTTTGATAGGGCGTGAGAGAAGAGATGAAATCGCTCCGGCCATGTGGCAGCGGATTCTCAAGGTTCTGTCCATCGGGCTGAGGCATGAACACGATGCCATCGTTCTTGGGGCCTGGGGGTGTGGAGCCTTTGGAAATGACAGCCGTGAAGTCGCTTCCTTGTTTCGTAGTGCCCTGGAAGACGACTTCCGCGGAGCCTATCGGTACGTCCTTTTTGCCGTTGTGGATTGGACTCGGGACCAAAGGTTCATCGGCCCATTCCAGGCGGCTTTCCAAAGTCCGGTATCGAGCTCCAAGTAGTGTATCGAGCGCTCGTTGGCACCCTTCCTCGACAAATCCCGCATCGATGAGCCACTTTATCTCTTCCAGTGGCGGGGCCGGGATTGCTTTTTCAGGATGGAGATCCTTCCTCCTTGATTCCACCGCCGCGACATAGAAATGCACAGGAAGATTCTCTGCGATCTCTGTGTCTCGGCGGAAAAAAACGAGAGCGGCCCACCTAGCGTCCGTACCCTCGACCTCCGCCGCCGGAACCACCACGTCCACTCGAAAATGCACCCCGTCCCCCCGAGGATCCCCCAGAACCTGCGCTGGAGAATCCACTGCTTTGATTGAAACGGGGGCTCGCGCCCGAGGAGCCTGAAAGACCTGATCCTATCCCGGCACCACCGTGTCCTCCCCTTCCGGATCCCCTGAAAAATCCACCATGGGAATGAGTATTGCCGAAAGATCGATTTCGCCCGCCTTTCCATGATCGACTGGAACCTGTCGAGGAACTTTGGCGAGGAATGTTATAGGATGGCCTGCCGCGACGTACAGGGGAGAAAGCCGCTCCCTCGGGACGCGTGGGAGGCCTCGGCCGCAGCACTCGTTCCCTGCTCGGGGACTGCTCGGGGTGACCGATGGATCCGACCTCGTTTCTTGTCGATGTGGGTCTTCTTTCGGGTCGTGTCCATTGGTCGGCGGAGGGTGCTTCCCTGGTTCGCCCGTTGTCTCGGAACGTCCTGCCGGTGCTTCGACCGAGGGGACTGTCGCCGCTCCTCCGGGAGATTTCATTGTGGAAGGCTTTCCTCGATCCTTCATTGGAGATGTTTCGGGAGCGTTCCTCTCGGTCGAACGTTCTGGTTTCCGGGTTCAATCTGTAAACCTTTCCCGTCCTCGAGTCCGTCACATGGTTGGTCACCGCTCGCAGCCTCTTGCGGTACTCTCTGCCTTTGCCCATGTGGCGGTGATCGACCGCTCCTCTGTCCACCACTACGACCCTTCGATGGAAGTCCCTGAGAATGAAATAGCCGCCGAAGCCGAAGCTGCCCCACCAAAACGGATAGGGTACCCAACTGTAGAGGTGGTAGTAATCCCAGGGCGGAGAGTAATAGGTCACAATAGGGGGACCGTAGTCGGAGTAGTAGTCTTCGACCATGGACGAATCGGGAAAGGTTGAATCATAACTCGGCGTATCCCCCAGCGGAGGAGGTCCCTCACTTCCCGTGTATATCGAAAGCCCCAGGTCTATGCATATGTCCCGCACCATGGCCAGGGCCTCGGAACGGCTCATCGAAATTTTCCCCAAATCGGCCGCATGGGCGACGGCACTCTCAATTTCACCGAGTATATCAGGGGTGACGGGGTAATCAGAAATCCACCCATTGCCTGGTTCAATGCCCAGAGATGCCAGCTTACTTTCGGCTTCAGCCTCGCTCTCGATGGGATATCCCATCAACCCTTCGGCAAGCTCAACCGCCAAGTCGCCCTCCCGAACGAGAGGTTGTGCGAGGGGAGGACCGTTTTGCGCACCGGAGACAGACCCCCAACCGGCCACACAGGAAACCAGGAGCAATACGGCCACAACCAAGCTTTTTGGCAACCGTTTCATCGCCTGCTCCTGTTTCCGCCATCATGGCTGTAATCCTGGGGGATAAAAGGCTTTACCCCTTATTTGATAATGACGAGTGCGGCGGTCAATTCGTCTACGGTGGAGGTGGGCTCATGACCGATCCAACCCCCGGCCTGTGCTCCATATCTTCCCGGGGGGGGCACGGGGGAAAGGCTCTCTTGTTGCCGGTTGATGAAGCCTATCTTCAGGCCTTCGCGAAAATGGGGAAAGGAACACCGGGGAGCAACTCGGGTGAAGCCAGAATAGAAGCCGCCACGGTTCGTCCGTTTACTTTCCCGTTGCCGGGAGGAGGGAAGATCGCATGGCGAGGGGACTTTGCAGGGCGGTTTCCGTGAATCACCTGCGGCGGTAGTCTATAGGATACGGGAAGCGGGAAGGTGCTGCAAGGCGAAGCTTGGAAGGGGATCATCCGCTCCCGTAGCATGAATCGTCTTCGATCTGCAACGGCATGGCCTCGAAAGATTCCCGAACCCTTCGCTTTGGTTTCGCCGAGAAGGTCGACTTCTGTCCGGATTCACGGGCCATTTTGGAACATCGCCTTCAATTCCTTTGACGATGTCCACCCGTCGCGGTCGTTTCCTTTTGAGGAAGAGGGATCTTGCTCTTGTCTTTGACCCATTTCTTCCCACCCCCGTCCTCGAAGATATTCTCCTGGATTTTTCCTTTGGCCTCCCCACCGCCGGGAAGACGAAGAGTGATCTCCTCTCCCAGGATCACGTACGTCCCAGTGATTGTCTGGAAGGGGTTTGCGAAGGGATCCGATAGATCCGCGGGCTTTTTGCGCTGTTTCAGGAAAAAGGTACCGTCCGGATTGAGTGTCAGATATTCCTTGTTATCCTCAAGGTTCATATAGGTTCCGCCAAAGTTTTGAGCGAAAATGGGCGCACATGTCCCCAAGATCAAACACATGGCCACAGTGAAGAAAACAGCCGGCTTCATCATCGTGGAAACCTCCATGACATACAGTACGCCTTTGGAGCACACAGCCTCCTTCTTTCGGAAGGAAATGCCGGGAACCCCACAGCCCCATATCATGGGGCTTTCCGAAGAGATCCTGAGCCGGAAGCTTATCGCAACCTTTCCTGTCTGTCAAAAAGAAAGACCAGCGACATTCACCTTTTCTCACCATCCATTCGCCCAATGAGATAAACGTATACAGCAAAGGAGGCACTAAAAAATGAGCCCTCCACCATGGAAAAACGATTTATATATCCATTAGCATAGTTTTGTTGGTATCTTTATGCTACTTATTGACAGCATGTAAAAAATCCAACATAATTAAGCGGAATCTTGTGGAGATGTTTCATATCCACTCACCTTTACATTTCTGAATAATGGGAGGGATACAATGACGAGAAGACTCTTGGAGATAGCAGCTGACATTGTTCAGGCACAAGCAACGGTTGCTCAAATGACGGCCGACCAGATTGAATTGGCGTTACTCAGGACTTTTGGAACTTTGCAAAAAATGCAGAAGGCGGAAGACGAAGGGACGCTGTTGGACCAGCCCAGGATCGTTGAGGAATCGATTCCAAAGGACATTACGCCTGAAAGACTGGAAGCAAAGGATTCCATCCAGGAAGATAAGATTATTTGTATGGAATGCGGCGCGGAAATGCGTCAGTTGACCACCAAACACCTGGGTTCTCATGGCTTGGATCCTCGCGGATACAAAAAGAAGTGGGGGTTTTCCTTGAAGCAGCCGCTTTCGGCCAAATCCCTCACCAGGGCAAGGAGTATGGCGGCCAAGAAGCGTGGTTTGCCCGAAGCCCTCGTGAGATTTCAGCGAGAACGAAAGCAGAAAAAATCGATGGGTTCACCGGAAGAACCGGCCCCTGCCGATTCCGAATCGACCTCCCTCGGAAAGAAGGTGCGGACCATACGGAGGCCTCGAAAAACGGCAGAGTAGCCCTGTCTGCATGGCAATCCATCCACGGTCGTGTGGTTGTTTTCCGGGGGACCGCTCTGAATGCTCCCACACGGTTGTGCGAGCCTCAGGGATGTCGCGCGCCGAGCCGAAGGTCCCGGAGGGACGAAGGGCCCATGGATTCAGCCGTGATCGCGAAAGGACTATGTGAAACACCGAGGCCCATTTATTCTCCTCTGAGGTAATCGGATGGATCCGTTCGTCGGCAAAGTCGAGGGAGAACTTGAGAAGAAGACTCCGTCCGAACTTTCCAAAGAAAAAAATAGATCTCTATCCCGGAGAACGGGGGTACGCACGTCGCTACGGGGAGGAGAGAGGGGTCAAGAACGGTGAAGGTATGGTTTGAAGGATCGACTGGGGAGAAGCCGGACAGGGGATTCCGCCATCGGGGGAAGAGACTGGATATTCGATAAAATCTAATGGACCCGAGGAAGCTCTTTCCTGGAGGGAGGAAAGAGCCAGGGATGTGCCCTGTGAGGTGAAGGGGAGCGACCCTCGTCGTTCCTTACGGGTAGTGAAGCTGCCAGGGGTTATGCCACGACCCTTCGTAACTGAGCGAAATCAGTAAACCCTTTCACAATCTTCGCGATGCCGTCCTGCATGAGAACCCGCATCCCTTCCGCCATGGCGAGATCACGGATTTCGGTCACTCCGCTCTTCCTGGCGATGGTCATTTTCATGGCACTGGTCGCTGCCAGCAATTCGTGAACGCCGATTCTTCCGCGGTAACCGGTGTTTCCACACCGGTCGCATCCCACGGGACCCTGGAGGACCAGGTCCGAAGGGTCCGCACCCAGCTCGGGGAACAGTGCTTCACCGTAGTTCACCACCAAGGTGTGAATTTCCTTCTCGGATGCCTGGTGAGGTTTCTTACATGTGGCACAAAGGGTTCGGCTCAAACGCTGAGCCAGAACCCCGAGTAGAGCATCGGCGAAATTCACGGGATCCAACCCCAGATCCAGAAGCCGGGTTACGGTCTCGGGAGCCGAATTGGTGTGCAGGGTCGAAAACACCAAGTGGCCGGTCAGGGATGCCTCGATGGCACTGTGGGCCGTTTCCCGATCGCGAATCTCTCCGATGAGAATCACGTCGGGGTCCGCACGCAAAAAGGCTCGGAGAGCGGCGGAGAAATCAAAACCTATCTTGGGTTCCACCTGGACTTGCTGGAGTCCTTCCTGGGTGATTTCCACGGGGTCTTCGGCCGTCCAGATCTTTCGCTCCACCGTGTTGATGTGCCCCAGAACGGCATGGAGGGTCGTGGTCTTGCCCGAGCCCGTGGGTCCGACCACCATGAACAGCCCGTGGGGATGGGAGACCAGCTCCTTGATCTCCCGGGCGTTGCGTTCGGAAAGATGGAGATGGTCGAATGGCAATGCCCCTCCGGAACGCAGGAGCCGCAAGACGGCCCCTTCCCCATGCACCGTGGGAATGGTGGCCACGCGAAGCTCGAGATTCCTGCCACGGAGCTTCACCATGAACTTTCCGTCCTGCGGTTTGCGACGCTCAGCGATGTCGAGACGGGAAACGACCTTGATCCTGGCAACCACCGCCCGAATGTGGCTGGCGGGAATTTTCAGGACCGGACGACAGACGCCGTCGATACGCATTCGAACCGTGGCCGGCATCTTGCCTCGAGACGGCTCGATGTGGATATCCGAAGCCCCAAGCCGTTCGGCGTCAAGGATCAGCCGGTTCACAAGCTGGACCACCGTCGCCGCGTTTTCGTTCACGGTGGACGCCAGGCCGATGTCTTGTTCATCGGAGACCACGGCGGCATCGTCCTCGAGCCGGCCGACCAGGTCTTCGAGATTTACGCCCTCCGGATCGGGAATTTCCAATCCCACTCCGAGGAATTTCAAAATGTCCTCGGGGAGCCCGACCCGAAACTCATAGCCGCGGGCATTCAGTACCTTCTGGATCTCCATGATGCGATTGGTGTCGTTGGGATTGTCGATGAGGACGACCACCTTGTCCTGGTCCACACCGACGGGCACCCACAGATGATTCCTGAGGTATGCTTCGTTGAGTTTCCTGAGCAATGCCCTGGGCACTTCCACGTCCGGGTCGTACTTCATGAAGGGGACCTGGTAGTATAGCTCGAGGGAGTCCCCGATCTCCTCGGCGGGGATCCGTGCTTCCGTCATGAGCAGTTGGGTGACGGTGGTCTTTTGAGTCGCGGCTCTCCTCTTATATTCCTCCAGCTTCTCGAAGGTGAGCCGTTTGGTCTGAATCAGGTAGTCGAAGGGGCCTTTGGTTCCGCCCAGGTCATAGCGAAATTTCTGCCCGATGACCCGAGCGATCTCACGGGCATGAATCAGGTCCTGGTCCGTGAAGGGGCCTCCGATCCGGTTCATGATCTGGAGCACTCCCAGGAGAACGTCGCCGAACTTGATGGGCAAAACGATCATGGAACGGGTACGGAACCCCGATCTCTGATCATAGCCGGAATCGAAGCTGAGATTGCTGTGAATCGAGGTGAGAGCATTGGTATCGTACACGTCATCGATGCGCAGGGCCTGCTGGGTGAGGGCGACGTATCCTGCAATGGACGTGGTGCTCAGAGGAAGGCGGATCTCTTTGATTTCATGACCCGTCTTGTAGCGCGAGACAATCTCCCGGTCCCCGCGACCTCGCTGATAAATGGTCAACCGCTCGGCCTTCAGCAGGGATAGGAGGTCCTTTTCCAACTCGGGCAGGATATCCATGAAATTCCGAGCTTCATGGATCAGCTTGTAGATCTGGTTCAAACGGGTCTGGTATTCCAGGGACGCCCTGAGCTGGTCGTTCTGATCCTGTGGGCAGGCCGTTGTCCGGAGCATGCAAGCCTCTCGAAACATCACTATGAGTGGAATCGGCCGATGGAGGAATTCCTGTTGCTGAGTGCAGACCCCACCCCATGAGGTTCCCCATGATTTCACAGTTTCTTGAGCCATGGGGAGCTGTAGCATGGTTGGAATCAACTTGTCAAACGGATGCGCCTGGAAGTCCGAAACTTCAGTATATAGAACGGATTTGGCGTATTTTCTTGCAATCAAGAAAAAAAATAAATATAAAAGATAGATTCCGGAGGAGATGGGCAGGCAGTCAACACGGTTCCATGCCAAGCGATGGCCGGGGGTGCCGCAGGGGAATCCCTCAGGGGGAGGTCGATTTGTACCAGGTTCCCCCCTCAAGGGTGTCTGCTCGAATAGGGGCTTTGTTGAAAGGCAGGTGAATACTGGATGACGGAGGCCGAGACCAGAGAAAGCATTGAAAAGAAGATCCGGAAGCTCCGAAAGGACTTCCAAAAGAATGTCCAACCCGTCTTGCGCAGGCACAATTACTACTTGTCCAAGGGGGAACGGCGCCGAATCAAGAAGAAGAAAGCCATCAAGAGAATTCAACGACGGGAACGCCGGCTGATGCGTTCGGCCTAACGGATCGACCCTGGGGGAAAAATGGGTGGTGTCGCCGAGGGTCATGAAAACTTCGGCCGGCTTTCCTGTAAATGTTGCTCAGGCCTTTTGAACAAGAACCCTGGTGGAGAGAAGAGGTTTTCACCAGGGTTTTTTCGTTTGGGATCCGTGCCCCGGCCTCTCGCGGCCCATGTTTCCGTGGCCTCGCAAGGAAGAGCTTGTAGCCTGCGAGTACTTCTCGGGATGATCTCCACGGGCATGGCTCCTGACGGAGCCATGCTGCTGAAAACCCTTCCCTTGTTTCAGCGGGCCAGACTTCCACGAAAGTCCGGTTTGCGCTTCCCCAGAAAGGCCTCCACACCCTCCTTTCTGTCCTGGCTGGAAAAACACAGGGCGAAGGCTTCCGCCTCGAGCGAACAAGCGTTTCTCAGGTCCATGTCCAATCCTCGACCTACCAGGTGTTTGATGGACCGCAGGGCCACCTGGCTGCGAGAAGCCAGGAGTTTGGCCACCTTCATCGTTTCCTCCACGAGGTGTTCCGGCGGGAAGACCCTGGCCACCAAGCCCAGTTCTTTGGCCTCCCGGGCATCGATCCTCTCCCCCGTCATGCACAATTCCTTGGCCTTGTTCCGACCAACCAAACGACACAAACGCTGAGTGCCTCCAAATCCAGGGATCAGGCCCAGATGGATTTCCGGTTGCCCGAACCTGGCCGTGCTCGAGGCATAGATGAAATCGCAACTCATGGCCACTTCACAGCCCCCTCCCAGGGCAAATCCATTCACGCAGGCAATCACGGGCTTGGAGAGGTCTTCAAGCCTGGAGAAGACCTGTTGGCCCCTCTGGGCGAACAGGTAAGCTTCGAGGGGGGTCATCCTGGAAAATTCAGAAATGTCCGCACCTGCGACAAAAGCCCTCTCCCCGGCACCTGTCAAGACGAGGACCCGGATGGCATCTTCTTTCTCCACCCGATGGACGGCGTGGTCGAGTTCTTCCAGAGTATCGAGGTTCAATGCGTTGAGAACTTCGGGCCGGTTGAAGGTGAGGAGCCCCACGTCATCCCGGACTTCAAACAAGATATTCCTGTATTCCATGGCATGTGCCTCCCCTGAAAAATCCCGTGTGAGAAAATGGAGTCAAGTGATGCATTCCATACGAAACCAACGGACGATCCAAAGCCTCTGCTGCGACACATCGTGGTCACGCCTGTGGCCCCCCCCATTTCTGCGTCTCGTGCCGCGGTGAATGGAAGGTTTCCGTCCCCGGGACATCATCGCAATGCCCAAGGGGGCCTGCGGCTGGTGGGGACCCGTCCCGTCGCGATGCCTTGTTTTTCGTTTCCCGGTCCACGGATCGCTTCTTTGGAACGCGCCAAAGGCAGATCGGGGTGGCAGGGGAAAAACCGGGGTGAAGGAGGATTTAGGGGAAGGGATTCCGAAGAATTGCCGGGAGCGATGGGGCTCTTTTCGGTCCCGTGCCGCGCTGGAGTTGCTCTGCTGCAAAAATCCTCCCTTGCCGCGCGGGGTGCCACGGCATTGAAAGACATCGGGGAAACCCGGGATCCCCGTATAGCCTGCACGGAGCATTGCGGGAGCAAGAAGGGGGACTCAGGACGTGCGGAGGCGGGTGGGCGCATGGAGATCTCCGAACAGGTCCCTGGAAAATCGCAAGAGGTTTTCCTGCGGGCCGATGACCACCAGGGTGTCGTCCATTTGGAGCAGCTCCTGGGGGGAAGGATTGTAGATCATGGTCCCACTGCTTCTCTTGATGCACACGACAATGAGGTTGTATTGACTCCGAATGCCGGAATACATGAGCTCTTTCCCTACGAGGTCCACCCCTTGGGGAAGGCGGATTTCCTCCATGCTGAGCTCCATTCCCTGGTCTGACAGAGCCAGGTCCAGAAAGTCCGTCACCGTGGGTCTCAAAATGTTGTCAACAATGCGCAAGGCACCACTGGCGTACGGAGAAACAACCTTGGCGGCGCCGGCCTTGAGAAGTTTTCTTTCAGCCCCCGGCGTGGTTGCCCGTGCGTAAATGGTAAGGTCCTTATTGAGGTCCTTGGCGGTGATGATGATGAACACGCTGTCCGTATCCTTGCTCACCACGGAAACCAACCCTCGGGCACGGAGGATTCCTGCGGAGAGGAGGGAGTCTTCCTCGGTGGCGTCTCCAGCGAAATAGTGGATTTCCTTTTCCCGAATGCTTACCAGGACCGAGGGGTCATTCTCCACGACCACCACGGGCACGTGGTTCTTGCTGAGTTCCTGGGCGATGATCTTGCCCATCTGTCCGTAGCCGCAGATGATGAAGTGATCCGACACGTGATCGAGTTGTTTTCGCAATCGACGCCTCCGATATAGCTCCAGCAGGTTGCCATCCAGGACCAGCTGGCTGAAATAGGCCAGGTTGTAAGCAACCAGGCCCGCTCCCATGAGGATGAGCACAATGGTGAAAATCCTTCCCACGGGTTGTAGAGGCTTGACTTCGCCGAACCCTACGGTGGTGAGGGTGATGATGGTCATATAGAGACCATCCAACAAGGAAAATTTCTCGAGGAGCATATAACCGGTGGTCCCAAAGCTGATGAGGAGGACCAGGAGGGCAAAGAGGGTCAGAATATGCCGACCTGTTGTGCTCAACCATGAGTTTTCCATAGTGAAGTTCCTGCGGTATTCCTGGCCTGGGATGGAGGACCGGGTCCACTTTAGGGAAAGATGTTCCCAAATACAACGGGTTTTTGTGGCGGTTTTGCACGGCATCATGCCGGGAAGTGGGGTCTGTACCCTGGAAAGGGAGGGAGAACGGAAACCGGTGTTGCGGGCGGGAGGGAAAAATGCAACACCGAGTGTGCGCACGATGGCACGAGATAAAGTCTGCTCGTGGGCATTGGCAAAGTTATGCACAAGGAATCGAAGGTGAATTCCTGGGGAAAGGTTTTTCCGGCGGGGTGGGTTTTGCCCTGGGTGGGGGGAGTACGATAGCGTCAGCTTGGGGGAGAGTCGTTCGAGGAGTCGGATCAAGCGATTTGGACGGTGCAATCTCGAAAGAGGAGGAAGAGTGCCTGTACCATCGGAGGTCGAAAAGGCAGGATTGAAGCCGATGTACGTTCGAAATCCACTTTGCATCAGAGATTGTGAAATTATCATCATTTTTCCCTTGACAAGCATGGCCTCATCAAATAGTCTGACTTTGCAATTTATTGCACAAACAAATCAGGGATGCAGCGCATCAGGCAACATCGAGGCCTGGGATAGGGTGGCCAGACGTGAGATCATGGATTGAACCTCTGAAGACGCGGAGTGATCAAGAGTGCCCAAATCTATAAGCTCGAAAACCCTCCACGTTCCTCGATAGATCCTCTGATTGGATACTGAGATTAAACTCTTCCATTCATTAGTAATCAGGGCGGACGAATTGAATGTTTTCCAGGCTGGTCTTCGCGGTTCAATGCCGTGTTGGGCAGCCGAAAGACCGGTTTGAAATGAGAAAGGAGGTGTGTACCGGACTCAGCTGTCGGACCCCAAAGTCAGAGCATCATAGGCTGAAGCGAGAAGTGGAAACCCTTTAGGAGGAAAATACCATGCCGAGTTACGTCATCCTGGAGAAATGCGACGGGTGCAAAGGGCAGGACAAGACCGCATGTATGTACATCTGCCCCAACGACCTGATGGTTCTGGACAAGGAAAAGATGAAGGCCTGGAACAGGGCGCCTGAAATGTGCTGGGAATGTTACAACTGCGTGAAGATCTGTCCCCAACAAGCGGTTGATGTGCGCGGATATGCCGATTTCGTACCCATGGGAGCTTCCGTGGTGCCTCTGCGCGGCTCCGAGGACATCATGTGGACCGTCAAGTTCCGTAACGGACAGGTCAAGCGCTTCAAGTTCCCCATCCGTACCACGCCCGAAGGGCAAGCCAATCCGCTGGCCGGCTATGAAACGGGGACGGATGACATCAAGAGCCCGGTGCTGTGCACCGAGCCTGCTTCTACCGGCCAAAGCACTCTTCCCACCCTGAAGAAATAATCCAAGGAGGTAAAAGATATGGCTAATTTTGAGACCGTAGTCGTCGACACCGATCTCCTGATCATAGGCGGTGGAATGAGTGCCTGTGGTGCCGCTTTTGAAGCCGCCTACTGGGCCAAGAAGAACAACCTCAAGGTCGTGGTGGTGGACAAGGCGGCCATGGATCGTTCCGGAGCCGTGGCCATGGGACTTTCGGCCATCAACCAGTACATCAACTATGCCAAGGGTGTGAACACCCTGGAAGACTACGTGAGGTACGTGCGCCAGGATCTCATGGGCATCTCGCGGGAAGACCTGGTGTACGACATCGCCCGCCACGTGGACTCCTCGGTGCACCTCTTTGAAAAGTGGGGACTCCCCATCTGGAAGGACGAACAGGGCAACTATGTCAATGAAGGCCGCTGGCAGATCATGATCAACGGCGAATCCTACAAGGTCATCGTGGCCGAGGCCGCCAAGAACGCCATGAACCAGGCCGGGTTCACCGATTGGCTCTACGAGCGCGTGTTCATCGTCGAGCCCATCATGGACCTTGACAACAACAAGTGCCTGGGGGCCGTGGGTTTCAGCGTCCGTGAGAACAAGTTCTATGTGTTCAAGGCCAAAGCCACCATCGCGTGCATGGGTGGCGCCGTTCACGTGTTCCGTCCCCGCTCCGTGGGCGAAGGTCTTGGCCGCGCATGGTATCCCCCGTGGAATGCCGGCTCCACCGCATATTTCACCATCCGGGCCGGAGCGGAAATGACCTGCCAGGAAGTACGTTTCATCCCCGTCCGGTTCAAGGACGGATACGGCCCCGTCGGGGCGTGGTTCCTGTTGTTCAAGTCCCGGGCCACCAACTCCCTGGGTGAGGAATACATGGTCGCCCGAGCCGGTGAGCTGCCCAAGTGGGCGCCCTACGGTACGGGCAAGCCCATTCCCGCCAACCTCCGGAACTGGCTTGGCATGGAAGACATCATGGAAGGCAAAGGCCCCATTTACATGAGGACGGAAGAGGCCATCGCCAACCTGGCTGCCAAGTACAAAGACGACCCCAAAGCCTTCAAGAAGAAGATGAAAGAACTCGAATCTGAGGCTTGGGAAGACTTCCTGGATATGACCATCAGCCAGGCCATCCTGTGGGCCGGTATGAACATCCAGCCTGAAGAGAAATCCTCTGAGATCGCCGCCGCCGAGCCGTACTTTATCGGTTCCCATTCGGGTGCCTCCGGTGCCTGGGTGTGTGGTCCCGAGGATGTGATGCCGGCGGAATACAGGGCTCAGTGGGAGCCCATCGGTGTGTACAACCATATGACCACCGTGAAGGGTCTGTTCACTGCCGGAGACGGTGCGGGCGCATCCAGCCACAAGTTCTCCTCCGGCTCCCATGCCGAAGGTCGAATCGCCGCCAAGGGTGCCATTGCCTACATCCTGGACAACAACGTGGCCCCGCAGGTGAGCGACGCCACCATCGAGAGCATGAAAAAGACCATCCTGGCTCCATGTGATCGCTTCGAAGAATTTGCCAAGATATCCAGTGATCCGGACATCAATCCCAACTTCATCAAGCCCAAGATGTTCATGTTCCGCCTCCAGAAGATGATGGACGAATACTGTGGCGGAGTGAGCGCTCAGTTCACCACCAACAAGGCTCTTTTGGAAAAAGGTCTCGAGCTGTTGGGGATGCTGAAGGAAGATGCCGAAAAGCTGGCGGCTTCCGACCTGCACGAGCTCATGAGGGCATGGGAAAACACCCACCGCATGTGGATTGCGGAAAGCCACCTGCGCCACGTGCTGTTCCGAGAGGAGAGCCGATGGCCCGGTTACTACTACCGAGCTGACTTCCCCGACATGGATGAGGCCAACTGGAAGTGTTTCGTCAATTCCGTGTGGAATCCCAAGACGGGTGAGTGGACCCTGAAGAAGGTCTCGGTGGTCAACCTGCCGGTTTAATGAGTATTCGTGAAGTTCAAACCTCCGGGTGCGCCGTTGCGCCCGGAGGTTTTTCTATGTCGGGCCGGAAGAGGACGGCCCTTTCCCGGATCGCCTCCAGGATTGCGATTTTTCAGAAAGCCGGCCAACTCAGAGTGTGCGGAAATCATAGAAAAAGGAGAGATCAAGATGGCCGTAATCGGACATGGCAAGAAGGAAATCGTGGAAAGAATTATGGCCCCTGCCGAGGCCGTGAAAAAGATTCAGGGACTGACCCAAGTCCCCGTGCGCAGCCAG
>JAGPLX010000045.1:9969-17260 GCA_018053185.1 Syntrophobacteraceae bacterium | reverse complement strand
TGCCTGCACGGGTGGACATCCCATTCTTTCCGGAGTGTCGGGTACCCTCCCCGGCCTAACGGAGCCGAGAGTCTTTCCTCAAAAGATCTGAAAACGAAGGCAGAGAGCCGAAAGCGGTAGCGTTTTTCACACCCCGTTCGATCGCCTGCGCCGTTACCTCGGCTGCCAGGGCCCCCACCACGCTGATCTCCACCCCATCAAGGTCTCCGCAACTCAAGGCAAAAATCGTGTCGCCGTCATACAGGGTATGGGCCGGGTTGACCGCGCGGGCCAGGCCGTCGTGGGCCATTTGGGCGACCTTGGTCAATTGGGTCTTGTTGAAACGCACATTGGTCGCCACGGCCCCTACGATGGTAGCTTGCCCCTCTGGAAACCCGCGCAAGCTTACGAGATTGTGAATCTCTTTTCGGGTCTCGATGAGCTGAAGGTCGTGTTCGTTCCGGCGGCATCCAGCAATGATCTCGTTGGATTGAGTATCCAGGATATCCCCGAAGGCATTGACCACCATGAGGGCACCCACCTTGACTCCGGTGGGCGCGTGAATGCATGCGGAACCCAGCCCGCCTTTCATGGCTCTCTCCATGCCGTACAACTTTCCAACACTGGCACCGGCGCCGGCCCCCACGTTGCCCTCCGTCACAGGGTTTCGCGTGGCGTTCCTGCATGCCAAATATCCTGTCTCGGCATCGGGATATTTCATCTGGGGATTCAACGCCAGGTCAAAAATGACCGCCCCTGCCACAATGGGAACAAACCCGTGGCCGCTGTCGAAACCAACGCCGCGTTCGTGAAGAAAGCGTCGGACACCCTCGGCCACGCTCATCCCAAAGGCGCTGCCTCCAGTAAAGAACAGTCCATGAATCCTTTCCACCAAGTTCAAGGGATTCAATGTATCGGTCCCGTACGTGCCGGGGGCCCCACCACGAATGTCCACGCCTGCCCTGGCACCATTTTCGGGCAAGATTACGGTGCAGCCGCTGGCAACGCCGGGCACCTCCGCATGTCCGATCCAAACTCCTTCGATGGATGTCATGGTGTCATTGATCATGGTAGTTATCCCGGACGAATTGAAGAAGGGATCGATAGATTTCCTTGCCCATTTCCATGCCCGTCTCGATGATCTCCGGTCCGTATTGCCGTCCCGTCGCCGTTCGAAACGTGTCCATCACTCGCCGAACCCCCGTCATACCCCACGGGAATTTTTCCAGGAGTTCCCAGGGGTTCAAATGCTGGTGGTCCATCATGTGCCAGAGGGTATGAGTGAAGGTATCGGGTCCCCATCGGAATTTGTCGGCATCATAAAGACAATCGCTGATCAACTGAAACCACGGGCGATTCGAGGGTACCGGCGCCACAAACGCTTCGTGGTTCCGAATCGCCAGACAGACGCACTGGATCTCATCTCGGCTCATGGGCAGGGGCAGGTCTTTCAACATCTTTGCCGCCTCCAGGGCCCCGGATTCCGCATGGTTACTCTCGTTACGGCAGATATCATGAAGGAGTCCGGCCACGAGGCCCAAAGTCATGAGCCTCTCCAACTGCTCTCGAGTCACCGGATTGGAGTTCAGTTCCACATGAATGAGGGTCGCGGCATCCAGGCTCACTCGAGTGCTGTGCAGAAGCCCGTGTCCCATCCGGTCCTGGAGAATCGGCCGAACCAGATCGCGAAGAAACACCACGATGGAATCGGAGAAATAGAGCCTGCGGGCCAGGGCCATGGGAGCCTTGAATCTCACATAGAATTCAGGGCAGCGATATCTGGACGCAATCCTGATCGCCTCTTGCTGTAGTTTCAGAATCCAGGGATCCATGACAGGCTTGCCGCCTTTCGGATGAATTCCCGCCCGGGGAGGAAGGCGGTTTCATTTTTCCAACCAATCCCTCGTGGCACCAATCCTCACGACAGTCCATAGCTCGGAACCACTTTACCACACATTTCACCTCCACAGTACCACGGAACCATCGAATTTCCGGGACCTGGAAGAAATCGCCGGGCCTGCCGGACACGACACTAGAGCATTGACAAATGCGGACTTGCTGATTATTTAATAGCGGTTATCGAATTACTCGTTCCTTCAAAACAGCGTTCTCCATCCTTGGTCAGGTAAGGGCAAAAGCTTCGATGGTCCGTTTGAGGGGACATTGAACCAGGGCGGAAATCACCAAATCCTTGAATCCGTTTTAGGAGGAAAACATGTCCAAGATCATTGGCAGCAAGACTGAAAAGAACCTTCTCACCGCTTTCTCGGGAGAATCTCAAGCCAGAAATCGATACACCTACTTTTCCAGCCGGGCCAGGGAGGATGGATTTGTACAGATCGCCTTAATTTTTGAGGAGACGGCCAACCAGGAAAAGGAACACGCAAAACGATTGTTCAAATTCCTGGAAGGGGGAGAAGTGTCCATAACCGCCGCTTTCCCTGCAGGACGCATCGGCAACACTCTCGAAAATTTGCAGGCAGCGGCAGCAGGGGAAAACTACGAGCACTCGGTGATGTATCCCGAATTTGCCCGGGTTGCACGGGAAGAGGGTTTCGAGGACATTGCACGGGTTCTCGAGGCCATCGCCGTGGCGGAAAAACAGCACGAAAAACGCTACCGCGCCTTGGCGAAAAACATCATGGAAAACCGAGTGTTCCAACGCGAAACCAAGGTCGTCTGGCGCTGCATCAACTGCGGTTACCTCCACGAAGGTGAGAAGGCCCCAGATGCTTGTCCAGCCTGTGCACATCCACGCTCCTATTACGAGATTCTCGGGGAGAACTGGTGAGAGGACGCAACCCGATGGAATCCGTCTTCGCAGGAAAGAAAAATCATGGGCGGAAGGCCGCGGGGTGGGTGGAACAAGGGCAGGGGGGTCCATCGCCTGGAAATGGAGACAAGGGGATGCCCCCCGAGAAGGAGCTTCACCAACCTGCCTGTCGGGTTCAGGAAGACAAAGCTGGTGGAGTATCCGGATCTCACCAGGTCGGAAAACTGTGGAGGATCTGTCATGCAACCGATCGAGATACTGAAGGATCTTTATTGGGTGGGTGCCGTGGATTGGAATATCCGTGATTTCCACGGCTATTCCATACCCAAAGGCACGACCTACAACGCTTTCCTCCTCATGGACGAAAAGATCGCCCTTTTCGATACTGTGAAAAAGCCGTTCAAGGACACCCTGGTGCACAACATTCGGAGTGTCTTGGAACCACGAAAGATCGACTACCTGGTGGTCAACCATGTGGAGATGGACCACTCGGGATGTGTCCCGGAAATGATGGATCTCCTTCAGCCCAAGAAGCTCATTTGCTCCCCCATGGGGAAGAAAGCCCTCATCGAGCATTACCACCGAGAAGACTGGCCCTATGAAGTGGTCGAAACGGGCAAAACCATCTCCCTGGGTCGTCGGTCCGTTCAGTTCCTTGAAACAAGGATGCTCCACTGGCCGGACAGCATGATGTCCTACATTCCCGAAGAGAAACTCTTGATATCAAGCGATGGATTCGGCCAGCATTGGGCTACGAGCGAGAGATTCGACGACGAGGTGGATCTGTCCGAGCTCTTTTCTCATGCCGCAAAATACTTCGCCAATATTCTGCTTCCTTATGCCCCCCTTGTTCAGAAGGTCCTGGCCAAGGTCCAGGAGCTGGGAATACGGTTGGACATGATCGCCCCGGATCACGGGCTGATCTGGAGGTCCAACGTTCCTGGAATTCTCGAGGCTTATTCCTCCTGGAGCATCCAAAAGCCCGGGGCGAAGGCCCTCATTATTTACGACACCATGTGGCAAAGTACCGGGATGATGGCCCACTCCATCGCCAGGGGTCTGTCGGAAGAGGGGGTCAGTTACCGGGTCCTCAACCTCAAAACCAACCATCGCAGTGACATTGTCACCGAGATCCTGGACGCCGGGGCCTTGATTCTTGGTTCCCCCACTCTCAACAACGGCATCCTGCCCACCATGGCGGACTTGCTTTGCTACGTGAAGGGACTCCGTCCCATGCACAAGGTCGGAGCCGCTTTCGGCTCCTATGGATGGAGTGGTGAAGCGGTGAAGCTCCTCAACGAAGCCCTCGACGACATGAAGATCGAGGTGGTGCATCCGGGGGTGAAAGTCCGGTACGCTCCCACTCATGAGGACCTCGATCGTTGCCTCGACCTGGGAAGGAGCATTGGGAAAAGACTGAAAGAAACAGGGTAGGGGGGTTCCTCACGGGTTCCTGAAGGCGCTCGCCCTTTCTCCCAGGATGAGAGCCGGCGCCGATATTCCTATCCGGATTTCCGGCCCGGGGTTTGTTAGCGGTTAGGGCCCCTGAAGGGGAGGGGATTCTCACCTGGCTGGGGAAGCTCTCATTTTTGCCACCAGGGCTTCTGCGACCTGACCTTGGCGAACTCCGCCTCGAGATCTTTCATCCTGGAAAGTACCTCCACGTACCGCTTCTCCCCCTCCAGTAGCTTCATTTCCAGGCTTTGCACCCGAGCCGCAAGTTCCTCCAACACTTTCCTGTCCCGGGCAGCGCCCCGATCCTCCTTTTCCATAAGGCATCTGAACTCTTCCAGGAGCTGACCCTTTTTTTGAAGTCCTCCGATTTCCATCAGCAAAGCCTCATAGCGGTCTCGATTCAAGGTCACAGTGTCCCCGGAATGACCCATTTGTGTCCCTTTCTGTCCCTGTCCTTGTCCGTGAGACATCTGTCCCAGCAAGTGCGTGAGTTCCTGGAGGGACACAAGTGTCCTTGATCCCTCCTTGATCTTTGTGAGCAAACCCTTCGCGAGATATCGGTGGATGGTCTTTGTGGACACGTTCAATGTCTTTGCCGCAGCCTTTACGGTGAGTCTTTCTTCTGTCTCTTGTCCCTGCATAGATTGTCCCTCCTCTCGAATCGGATCATGACAAAATCGCAGGAAGGGGGAAAGAAGAAAATGAGCGACATTGGGTGGGACTCCCGGTAGTTGCGCCGAGGCCTTTTCGCAAGATTCCCGTCTTCCCAGCCCGAGCAAGTCGGCGAAATCGATGCTTCCATCGAAACCTTCAAAACATTTCACCAAAGGCGCAAGGGAGGTGAAGACACACGTAGAATCAGCATGGATGGATTCATTGACTCAAGAAGTTTTTAAGGACTTTCGGCTTTTTTTGCGCTTCCGAGGTTCATCCAAGGGCCTTTATAGAGGAAGGTTGCCAGGCATTGGCCCCCGAGGCGAGATCTCTCGATCTACTTCTTGAGAAGCGGGATTTATAATTGGCAACAGGGAACAAATATTTGTAGTATGTTGACCGTTCCCAAACGTCTATGTGTGTCAAGGCGGCAGAGGCCGATAGCGGAACGGCGCCTGTGGTTTCTGATATTGGTTGGATGGGCTGCATAATTGGATAAGGAATCCTCATCACCATGACTGAGAAAGGAGCCTGTATGGCAAAAGCAGCAAAATTTCTGGCGTTGGTTCTTGCTGTTTTACTTTCGGCAGCGCCGTCCGCTTTTTCGCAGAGTCAGGAAGCGGAAGAAGAGGGGATCCTGGTAGGCCGGATCTCCCATGTCGAGGGCCAGGTCTTGCGTTATGTCCCAGAAGACGAGGACTGGGTGATCACGGTAAAGGACGCCCCCTTCGGTTTTGATGACGCCCTCTATTCGGACAAGGCATCGAAGGTCGAGATTCAGCTGCCCAACAACACGATGGTCAGGATGGGAGAAGACACCCAGATCCAGCTCGTAACACTTCAGAACGACTTAACCGAGATCGACGTCGCCTCCGGAGTGGCCCGCTTCTACAACAAGAGCCGGGATGGCGTTGTCCGGGCAACCACCCCGTACGGCTATGTGCTCGCGGAAGCAGCAACGGTTTTCGACCTGTATGTGGGGGATGAGTCGCTCGAGGTCATCGCCATTCGAGGAACGGTTGATTTTGTTCTGGAGAGCGACGAGAGCAGGTATGAGGTCGTTGCCGGTTCCGATTCCCTGGTTTCCGACGGTCGCGTTGTGACTTCCGATGACGGAACGGTTGATGCTGAGTGGGATGATTGGAACACGGAGCGGGACAACATCTGGAACCGACGCCTTCAGGTGAAGGGGGACTCCATCAGGTATATCCCTGAAAGCCTTCATGACCAGGCCTATGAGCTCGAAGAAAATGGAAGGTGGGATCGAGTCTATTACAACGGTGAGCACAGGATGATGTGGCGTCCGTCCCATGTGGACTCCGACTGGACCCCGTTCAGCGAGGGGAGATGGTCGGAATGGTATGATGACAACTGCTGGATCCCCGACGAACCTTTCGGTTACGTGACTCACCATTACGGAAATTGGGCCTATATCGAGGAGTACGGAGGCTGGTACTGGGCCCCTCCGGTGCCCAGGGTCCCCGTGGGTCCTGCCTACGGGTGTTGCTGCTGCTGGGCGCCGGGGAGGGTGTCCTGGATCCACTCGGAGGCGGATATCGGATGGGTGCCCTTGGCTCCCTGGGAACCTTACTACTGCCATCGTCCGTGGTTTCCGGGTGCCGTGGTCGTAGGGGCTGTGGGTGCTGCCGCGTGGGGCGTGGGGGTCGCCGTCGGATCGCTCGCTTACGTTGCCCATGCCGTTGTGGTTCCCCACCACCACTTCTGGGGTGTTCACAGGTATTCCACCGTTCGAGTCAGGAACATCAACAAGACGGTGATCATCAACAACTACCGCGGTGCGAGGGTCATCGACCACACGGTCATCAAGAACTACGACAGACGCCGGGCAAGGCATAATTTCACCAACGCCGTGTATAGGGGAAAACCCAGAGTCAATTTGAATCGAGTCAACCACAACCGTCAGCTGGCTTCCCAACATCGGAAAATCAACGCCAGGGACCTCGAACGGAGAGTGAAGAACATCAAGGGGGGAAAGCCGACCAGAGAGGCCGGAATTCGGAGGCCCAAGGTAGCCGACAGAGACTTGAAAAGACAGGCGAGGAAACCGCGTGATCGCGACTTACAGCAACAGCGGGATCGCAGGGGGGATCGTGGGAGAGACCGTGAGAGGATCAGGCCCCCAGGGAAGGAACAACGTGATCGTGAGAGAGCTCGGAAAGAGGACCGGCTGAGGGGAAGAGAAGACCGGCGCAAAGAGGTGCAAGAGGAGCGTCGAAAGCAGCGCGAGGAGCAACGCGGGAAGTTGCAGGATCGGAAAGGCACCAGGGGTGAAGAGCAGCGCGGGCAAATACAGGAGGAGCGTCGAAAGCAGCGCGAGGAGCAACGCCAGAAGTTGCAGGAGCGGAGAGGCACCAGGGGTGAAGAGCAGCGCGGGCAAATACAGGAGGAGCGTCGAAAGCAGCGCGAGGA
>JAGPLX010000045.1:0-9869 GCA_018053185.1 Syntrophobacteraceae bacterium | reverse complement strand
CAGCCTCAGGCTCAGGATATAAGGCAGCAACGTCAACAGCAGCACCAGCAGCAACGTCAGTTGCAGCAACAACAGCGCCAGATACAGCAAAAACATCACGGCGGTGAGGACGACCAAAAAGGAAAATCCAAGCGGGATAGAGAGTAACGGGTTCGTGGCGCTACCCGGAACACAACGGCGGTTGAGGCCGGGTTTCATGGTCCGGCCGCCGATGGCGTGAGCGGGATTGCGCAGACCCATGAAGCGATCAAGGTCGGTACAGTCTCGAAACCGGTGGTTCGAAAGCGGCATGGTTGGGGAAAATAGGAATCAAGGGACTCCATAGTCGGCCGGTTCAGGGGATCGGGATTTGGGCAATCTCGGGGATTCCGAAAAGCGACCGGTCGGCTGGGAGTCTACCCTTTCCTTACGGTCGCCTTGGCCTCGGTTCTCCCCGAGGCCATTTTATTCAATCCGCCGATGGGAGGAGGAACCGTTTCGTCGGCTCCGCTTCGTAGCTTCTCACCATTGGCGGAGAGGACAAAAGGCCCTGCGGGTCACGGGGCGGATTCAGGGCGCGCCGGCCCCCTTGCGGCTCAGGTACACCGCCGGTATCAAGGATCTCTCGTCGCCGGGAGATTTCTGGGAACGGAACCATGAAGGAGATAATCGGCCTCACGGTTTTTTGCGCCCTTGCGGGCGTCACCATACTGCTTGCAGTTCGTCGACGCATCGGCACGACTCTAACCGTCACCCTCCTGGTGTTTTCACTCCTTTCAGGGTTTCTGATTGTCAACCATGATTGCTTGCAAAACGTGCACGGCCATCAGCCGTCCGGAGAGTACACACTCAAACAGATAATCGCTCTCAGAAATCAGGCATTGGAGGATTTTGGGCAGACCGCGCGGCGGGAACGGGAGGCCCTGGAACAGATGAGCGCTCGGGCTTTGCAAGAACACGAGAACTGGGTGAACCGCCTCAAGGCTGTGGAGTCTGTAATTGAATCCATGAAGGTGCTGGAAGAGGAAATCCGACACCGGGAGAAGAGTCTGAAGGAGCACCACGAAAAGCTCGAACGAGGTTGGAATCAAGTCGCGGCGGCTTACCAGGACATCCTGGATCTTGCCCTGATGTCGGTGAAACTTGCGTGGCTGCATCTTCAAGCAAGGGATGAAGCCAACGCCGCCCGCTCCAAGGCCGCTTCCCGGCAGATGCTGGACCTCATGGACCAGATCGTCGTTCTCGTGCTGACGGACCCAGAGTCGAGAGCCAGGTTCTACGACGAAGTCATCAACTCCTTACCCCCCCAAGAACCGGCCCCCTGAAGCGGGAAGGGGATCTATGGATGAAACGGGGGAAGATTTTCATCCCCCCGGGGTAAGGCATCATTTCCCGGCGGGAATATATCCTGAAGTCCTTCGATCTTCCTGGATCTCCGGTTTTTGGGACAGCAACCTTTCGATCCGAATGAAACCGCCGCAGGCGGGGCATTTCTGCAACACTCTCGGCTTCTTGCTCCCATCGCCATCGTCCGTGAAAGGATCTTCACCGTCGATGAAAAAGGTCTTCGTTGCCGGAAAGATGGTTTCTTTGGCATAGATGATGGCATGTCCGCATTTGTGATAGAGTTTCTCGATTTTCATGCTGTAATCCTTCTTTGTCTACCTCGGGGGGGCGTCAAGAATCCCGGTTCCCCCTTCATGTTCATAGTCCTTTCTACTTAATTCGGACGGAACACGACATGACATTAGCATCTCTTTTATCAAGTCGAATTTTGAATTTACAGTAAACCAACCACAAGATAATTTTGTTTACCGCCGAGGGGTGGGAAATCCTGGTATCAATTTCCACCTCAACTGAGCGATTCTTTCTCCGGGGTTGCGCTCGTCATACCGGCCAAAGCCAGTATCCAGGGTGCTATAGAAAACCTTCTGGATTCCGATTTCCGCCGGACCGCAGGCACAATCGCTCAGATTAGGCTCCAAACACTTGGATCGGACAACACGGCTTGATCGCCGCCGGGGGACTCTCCCCCGGGAACATGCTGCAGTGGGGTATTCCATCACAGGCCATCCACTGCAAAGCGGCGTGCAATGCAATAAATCGGCGGGTGCCGACCGAAGGCTGCGGGAGGTCCTGGCGTCCGAGGGCCCGATCTTGGAATTTGGATGGAGGAACGCTCGACCAGGTGGATTCGGCCCGGTGAATCCACCGTAGGCGGGTCGCTACAATGGGGAAGGAGAAGAGGAATGGGGCTGGGGAGAAGAGGAAGGCCCGGAGGGATTGCGGTTTTTTTCGTTACCGTTGCATTGACATGGACCTTTTCTTTGGATCCCGGGAGAAGTACTGCGCATGCGTACGACTTGCCGGCAGTCAACCTGGGCTTTACAAGTTTTCTGGACGGTGGACCGCCCTCGGGACCCGGTCTGTATCTGCAACAATACCTGCAGTATTACAGTTCGGGTACTTTTAAGGATCAGAACGGCGATACCATGCCGCTCCCGGACCCGAGCCTGGACGTATGGATCAGCCTCACCCAGCTGGTATATCAATCTAACCGGGAAATTTTTCTTGGGGGGAAATGGGGTCTGGACCTCATCGTTCCCATCGTGGGACTTGATTTGGGATACGATTTCAATGGTGCGTTTCCACAGGATAACGGTGCGGGATTGGGGGATGTTCTCATCGGTCCCTTCCTCCAATGGGACCCGATCATGGGGTCCCGGGGGCCGATTTTCATGCACCGCATCGAACTCCAGATGATCTTCCCGACAGGTAAGTACGATCGCGATCGAGAGTTAAACCCGGGAAGCAACTTTTTTTCCCTCGATCCTTACTGGGCGGCGACCTTTTTCATCACTCCCAGGTGGACCGTTTCTGGCCGTTTTCACTACCTGTGGAATGCCGAAAATGATGATCCGAACCGTGGTTATCCGGGAGCCGACAACACACAGGCGGGGCAGGCAATCCATCTCAATTACGCTATGGACTATGAGGTAATCCCCGGGAGGCTGCGACTGGGAATCAACGGCTATTACCTGAAACAAATCACGGACAGCCAGGTGGATGGACACGATATCCCGGATAGCCGTGAACAGGTCGTGGCCGTCGGCCCCGGAGCCCTGCTCCATCTGTCCAAGGATACGCATCTGTTCTTCAACATTTATTTCGAGATGGCTGCGGAAAACCGCACCGAAGGAAACCGGTTCAACATGAGGGTGGTGCATCACTTCTAGTACGTCATGGCCAAAGTGTTCAGCCCATGCACTTCGTTTGGGAACCAGGGGAGGGAGCAGGATCCGGAGTGGAGTTGGGGAGCAGGGAGAACACAGGCTGGAAGTAAGGGGGAGCGATAGTCCGGGAGAGGGGATAAGACACAAATGTTTCATGCACGAGGATCGGGGAGTGAGAAAATGAGAGTCTATGAGTTCATGACCACAAAAATCGAGAGTATCGAATCCGATAGGACCGTCTATGATGCAGTGGAGATCATGGTGGACAAACGGGTCCGTTCCCTGGTGGTCCGCCCCAGGGGAAAAAACAGCAAGGAGGCGGTGGATGGGGTTTTGACCGCCCGTGACGTGGTCTTCAAGGTTCTGGCCAAGGGGTTGAACCCCAAAACCATCAGGGTGTCCGAAATCGCCTCCCGTCCTCTTGCCTGTATTGAAAAGGATATGGGATTTGACGATGCCGCGACTCTCATGGAAAAGTCCAACATAGCCCGGTTGTTTGTCTGTGAGGGGAAGAAGGTGGTGGGAGTCGTGTCACTGCTGGATGTCATGGCCGCGGAACTGGTCATGATGGCAAGAGGTGACCATGATTCTTGAAAAGATCCTGTCCCTCGGCAAAAAAGAGAGAATGGTCACCGAGGAGATCCGAAAGCACATCGAGCTCTTATGCGAGGCTTGCGACAAGTTCCGATGCGCCCTGGAAAGACAGGACACGAGCCTCATGTGGGAGGTGACGGATCTCGAAAGAGAAGGAGATTCGGTGAGGAGGCGTGTGATTTCCCATATTTATGAAGGAGCCTTTCTCCCGTACCTGCGTCCCGAATTGTGCCGGTTCGTGGAGAGTGTCGACCAGGTGATCGATTCTCTTGCGGACACAACCAACATCTTCTGTGAAACACAATTGCCGGAAATCCTGCGAGACGAGTGCACCCGCGTGGCCATCCTCAACTATCGCATGTCCGATCTGCTCCGGCAGACCTACGAGGCAATGTTGCTGGGAGATGATCTCCGGGGAAAGACCCTGGCCATTCGGATATTCGAGAAGAAGATTGACGATATCAAGTTCAATATCCGGAGCGAAGTCCGCACCGTTCCGGTGGAGGATTATTGGGTTGGCAAAGGACTATCGGATTTCCTCTCGGGCCTGACCTCCATCAGCGATCTCATCGAGGATGCCAGTGATCATCTCCAGATCCTGAGCGTCAGTATCCGATGATTCCATGAAGATACTGTTCGAAAAAGCCTCGTACAGCCCGGCGGGATTGTGCATCCGGTCTCGGCAGGCAGCATAAAGGGGTGGGCCCACGAGAAACGGATGCTGAGTTTTGCCGAAATATACCGGTTCGCCCCAATGTGTTGGGCCTGCACGGAGGAGCCGTTTCTCGGAGAAGTGGAGAGGCCCCCAAGCGATTTCAGCCGGTCCTGACGGTGCTCTGATGATGTGGATGATCTTGAGTGGGATATTTCTCGGCTGGAGCCTCGGCGCCAATCACACCGGAAACGTTTTCGGAACCGGAGTCGCCACGGGGACCGTCAAATACCGTACGGCCGTTCTCCTCACCGCAGTGTTCGTGGCACTGGGTGCTTACCTGGAGGGCCCCAAATGTATGAGCACCGTGGGGGCACTCTCGGCCCTCACCCCCATCGAGGCCTTCTACTGTGCCCTGGCCGCCGGCCTCATGATGAGCATCCTGACTTTCCTGGCCTTCCCCGGTTCGGCATCCCAGGCCATCGTCGGAGCGGTTCTCGGCGCAGGGATCTTTTCTCATTCCGCCGACTTCAGCAAGCTTTACAAAATTGTCACCTGCTGGGCCTTCACCCCCATTGTCGCCGTTTTTGCCGCCTACAGCCTGTACCACATCCTGGGATACCTGCTTGAGAAAACCCGGACCGGTATGACCCGGCGAAATCTCGTATTCTCGGTGGGGACCCTTCTCACCGGCTGTTACGGAGCCTATTGCCTGGGTTCCAACAACGTGGCCAATGTTACCGGGGTGTACGTAAGCTCGGGGCTCCTCGACGCCCGGTCCGCCGCCATCATCGGGGGAATCAGCATTGCCGCGGGTGTTTTGACCTACAGCCGAAAGGTCATGATGACCATCGGCAAAGGCATTGTGCCCCTGGACCCTTTCTCCGCCCTGGTATCGGTGCTGGCGAGCGCTATTTGCCTGCACGTTTTCACTCAAATCGGCGTTCCTGTATCCTCTTCCCAAGCCATTGTGGGTGCCGTGGTGGGAGTCGGCCTGACCGGGGATGTCCAAACGGTAAGCGTAAAAATGCTGGTGAGGATCGGCCTGGGTTGGGTTTTGGCACCCGCATCCTCCGGAATGTTGACCTACCTGTTCATTCGTTTCGACTTGCTGAAAATCATCGGAAGTGTCTATGATTTTTTTCGAATCCACGGGATATAGTGGAGAGTATTTCCGAACAGGAGGCACAGGGAGAGGGCTATGATCCGGCTGGGACCCATCTGGAAGCTCTACATCCTTCATGCGACGACACTTCTAACTCTTGTTGTGGTGACCGGCTTTGTCCTCCAGGGACAGCTCAAGTATCGTCTCAAGCTTCAGGTGGAAGATGAGCTGTTCACTCTTGCGCGAGTTCTTGCCAGGTCGCTCCCCGACTCCGAGGAGCCGGACGTCATCCGTTCCTGGTGCCGGGAAGCCGGGAAGATTACCCAACTGCGCATCACCGTGATGAAAACCTCGGGCCAGGTGATCGGAGACTCCGAGGACAAGCTTGTGTCCGAAGATTCTCACCTGGACAGGCCCGAGGTCGCCGGTGCCCTGGCAGACGGGATAGCCGCCGCTGTGCGTTACAGTAAGACCTCGGGTACGGAAATGTTATATGCAGCCTATCTGGTGGAAGAGAAGCAGGTGATCCTTCGGCTGGCGATGCCCATGACCATGGTCAAGACCATAGAAAACGAGGTCATGATTTTCTTCGTATTCGCCGTCTATCTCACTCCGTTCATCGCCGTGGGGATTTCGTTCCTGTTCGCCAGGTACCTCGGAGCACAAAACGACTCCTCGCGCCGCCGGCCTCGAGCAACCGACTGTCGATCGGGGGAAAAAACCTGCCGACCGTAGACCGTAGGATCTGCCCCGTTTCCGCCAACACCATCCTTCCCCCTGCCGGGCTCCTGCGCCTGGCCTCGGCTCCATTCGGCAGACAATTCGTTGTCCTCCGAGGATTCGTCTCCACTACTCGGCCCAGACTCGTAAGTTCTTTCCGTTCAAGGAAAGCTCGGTGACGGCCGATTGGAAAGCAGAGGGACACATTGTCAGGCACTACCCCAAGAACGAGGTCCTCATGTCCACCTTTCCCGGAATCGAGAGCCTACAGAAAGGGGTCGGCGCGCGTCTTCCGATCCAACGGGGGCCGTGGAATTCCGAGTCCGTCCGGCCCCTCTTCACTACTTCGCATAACGCCGAAGGAGGGGAAAGACTGCCCGGCGATGCCGATGATCTCCGTCTCTCCGAGGTCGTGCAGCAGCTTTCCGGTTCCGGCCTGGATTTGATCGTGAGTTCCTTCTCGGAATGCTCGGGAAAGTTCACCTTCAACCTTGGATACCGGGACCAACGGATCCGGGGTTTCACTGCCGGCGGCTCCTACGAGACACGTTCTCAGTCTTTGAGAGTGGACTTTTCCTTCGAGGCCGCCCTGACGGTTCGGGACTCTTCCACCGGCCGAGAACGGCAGGAGCTCTTCGAGTTCAACCTCCATCTGGAAGCTGTACAATCCCTGGGGCGCTCTTCGAGCGTCCGGGTTCAGAAAGAGGATATTCTCCAGTTTGCCCGCCGACTGACGCAGATGATCGCCAAGATCCACTCCGAAGGCAAGGAGATTGATGGGCTGCTTCTGGACACCGAGGACCTGCAGGAACTCGGTGCCGTGGACGAGGGACGCCTGCTCGAGAGCATCATGGCGCTCATCGAGGTCCTGCGCTCCGTTCAACGACTCAAAAAGGAGGAGGGGCAACATGTCTGGGTCGGCCTAGAAAGGGGGAAAAGCATGGTATCCGAAGGATTGGAGCAAAGAACCCAGATTTTCCGTCTTTCCCTCGAGGTCCGGAAGGTAACCACCGAAGGCGACCAGGAGTGCATCGTCGACGGGCGGTCCTGACCTTCGTCTCATAAATCGTTACAGTTCCGACCGAACCTTGATAGAAGTAGAATGGAGTGCTACTGTGGCAGGGAAGGGTACGGACGGGTGCCGTTTCCGGGAATCGGCATCCTGCCCTGCGGACACCTCGACGGCCGCCCTCATGTTTCCGAGAAGAAAGAGAGACTGTGAGACTCACCATCTCCCTGGCCCAAATGGATGTGATTCCCTCCAGCCCCCGGGAAAACCTGGAGAAGGGAGAGCGCTTCATTGCCGAAGCCGCTCGACGGGAAAGCGATGTGATCTGCTTTCCAGAGATGTGGACCACTGGGTTCCATTGGGAAAAGATCTCACGAAGGGCGGAAGAGCATGATCGAGTCATCGAACGGGTTGGAACCCTTGCTCGGAAATACGGTATCTGGATCGTCGGCTCGATGCCCGGTTTGAATGAGGAGGGAAGGGTTTCCAACACTTTCATCCTGTTCAATTCCCAGGGAGAACCCGCGGGAACGTATCGAAAAACCCACCTCTTCAGCCTGCTCCAGGAAGACCGGTATGTGGCTCCTGGCCGGTCTTCCTGCCTGGTTACAACCCCCTGGGGTCCGGTCGGTCTCGCCATTTGTTACGACATCCGATTTCCGGAGCTCTTTCGCACTTATGCCCTCAAGGGAGCCAAGCTGGTTTTCTGTCCCGCGGCCTTTCCCCATCCACGGCTGGACCACTGGAAAATCCTGGTCCGAGCGCGGGCCGTCGAAAACCAGATGTACCTGGTGGGAATCAACCAGGTGGGCTCGGAAGAGATGGGCACTCATGGACGGATCACCTACTTTGGTCATTCGGTAATCATCGATCCGTGGGGGAAGACCGTGGTACAGGCCGGTGAGAGCCAGGAGATGCTTCTCACCGCAACCATCGATCCGGACCTGGTGGACGATATTCGCGCCGGCATGCAGGTTCTTCGAGATCGAAGACCCGATATCTATGAGCTTTCCTAGGAATTTTGGGTGGTCCAAGAGACCGGCCCGCCCAAGGTTTTGGAAGTGATGGTAATAGGAAATCCCGCCTACCATACCAATTACTCATCTCCGGTTGCGCTTCTACCTTTTGTGGTACGAGATATCCGTTTTTTGGCGGGCGTGTCATGCCAGTGGGCGAGGTAGTCCTGAAAAAGGCGGGCCGCGCCTTCACCAGCTTGGGGGGACATATAATCCGGAATGCTAAACGCTATAACATGGCGGTCGGTATAGTGTTGGGCCAAAGCAATCTGATGGGCCACCCGCTCCCAGGGGGCAGGTATAGCTCGAAAGGGTCGTGACTGTATTTCCTGGAAGAGCTCGACGACCACTTGCAGTCGGCATCCTTGCCACTGGACGCCCCGCTGCATGGCCTGGAGATATAAGGGCAAGGTATAGAAGTTCATTTTTTTGGTGCCGATGCCGTCCTGAAACAAGACCACATCGATGGTAGTGCGGCACACCAGATTTTTCCAAAAATGTTCAAGAGTTTCCGGGTCCATAAGGGCATTGCTGAAACCGGAGATGGCAACCGGCGTACCTGCTCGGATGCGGCGGAGACCTGCGGTTAGTTGCTGCAGATGATTAAACAAAACCTCCTGAGAATTGTGCTGCTGCCAGTGTTTATCGTCTACTTCACTGGGGATGTACCAGCCATAAAACTGCGGGTAGGCTGCCGCCAACTTCCGGGCTGCTTCTTCTGATCGTAATTGCAGCCGCCGCAGATAAACCTCCACCAGAGCCAGCTCTCGGTCAATCTGTGACCAGAACTGAGAATCATGGACCAAGCCCAACCAGACTTTGATACCACTCGCAGCGGCTAGCTGCATGATGTAATCTAGAGTGGCCGGCTGACTCTGTTCGGTGCGATACCAGACTAAATCGTCAAAGACCGTCCACTGGATAACAATCTCCTCAACCTGTATGGTCTGCAAGTCGGCAAACAACCGCTGCCATTTTTCTAATGGCCAGCTTTGGTGCTGGGCTGATAGTTGAAGAAAGGTTCCCCGAATGGGGGGAGTGGCCTTGGCGAAAGAGCAGACAGCAGTCGGAATCAAAAGGGCTGGACTCAACAAGACCAACAGGAGATGAAGGCGGGATACCACTGGCGGAAGCTCTTTAAAAAAGCTTTCGCGGTTAAAGCATCTGTGAGCTACTTGTTTTTTCATTCCCCGATTCCTGTAGCAAGGTTTGGTGGTCGCGGTAGGATCGCCGGGTACCCGGCATTCCTACCGCGACCGATTTGGTTGCATCGTCGGCTGAGGTATGGAGGAAACGGTCACGCTAAAATTAGGGCGTCCAAAAAAGACCGGAATCGCCCAGATTCTTTACCTGGTTTTTGGTCTCCCGGGTTTTGCGGGAAAATGGCCGCCACATCTTGACTTGGGAGGCTTTCGCCGGGACCAAAAACCGGGCAACGGTCGAAAGCCGATTTGGACGCCCTACTCTAAAATCGGTTTACCAAGAGGATGTTAACTCCATTAAAACTTCTGCCATTGAAAGAGAAACCCTGATTTGCAAACTTGCCGAATTTATAGTGTAC
>JAGPLX010000099.1 GCA_018053185.1 Syntrophobacteraceae bacterium | reverse complement strand
AAGATTTCGCGGGAAGAGCTGGTCGCAGATAACCTCCTCTTCAGCCTCAACGCGGAAGAATACGCCCCGGCGACAAAGGTTCTCGAAAAAATCCGCAGGGTCGGCGGCAAGACCGACTTTATACTTTTTCTCGCCACCTGGTCCGAGGACTGCCTCGAGGAAGTTCCCAAGCTCCTTTGTGTGATGGACGGGGCGCAGAACCCGGGATTTTCCCTCACCATTTATGCCCTGGACCGTTCGCTTCGCGAGGAGGGAGGGATCGCCGAACAATACGGAATCCGGAAAGTGCCTACCCTTGTCCTGGTCAGGAACGGAAAGGAAATGGGAAGAATTGTGGGACCACCCAGGCAGAGCGTGGAACTGGATTTGCTCGCCATCCTGGAATCTTCGAGATAGACTGCCGGTCGGGGATTTGCCCGAGATTTTCCGCTCCATCCTGCGGGCCCGAGTCTTTCCCCCGAGAGCATAAGAGCGGAAACCCAAAAGCGAAAATTTTCGACAATTGCATTAGGATGAGGACCAATGAGTGTTTCGGCCGCCCATTCCTCCCCTTCCTTCCTCGATGCTTCCCGGGGAAAAGCCGGAACGAATACCCTGTCTGCCCAGCGGGCAGCGCCCTTTGTCGGCGCCGCTCAGGGGAGGGAATTTCATGAGCGGAACCAGTCTCGATACATTTGTGAACCGTTTGACCCACCAGGATATGCCGGTATTCGCCCAGAGCGTGAAGAACATTCAGAGCCTGAGTGAAAGAGACAACACCTCCCTTTCCGAGCTGGCCAATGTGGTCCTCCAGGATGCGGCCCTCACGGCTCGAATGCTGATGTTGGCCAATTCCGTACACTTCAACAAGGGGTACCAATCCGTCAATACCATCAGCCGGGCAGTGGTGATGCTCGGATTCGATTCCATCCGCACCCTCTGCATGTCTATCAGCCTGATCGAGACTCTCCTGAACGGCGCCATGCGCGACCAGGTAGTCCGCGAGATGGCCTTGGCGTTCCACGCGGCAACCCAGGCCAGGAAGCTCATTTCTTTTCGCAACGAGAAATTGAAAGAGCAGGTATTCATTGCGGCCGTCCTCTATCGCCTCGGTCCTATCGCCTTCTGGTGCTTCGGAGGGGAACATGCCAACCGGCTCGAGGATGCCCTGAAACGCGACACCTTAACTCCTCCGGCCAGGATCGAACAGGAAGTGCTCGGTTTTCGATTGCAGCAGCTGACGATCCGTTTGAGCAAAGAGTGGCGTCTCAGCGAACTTCTGGACGCCGCCCTCGCAAAAAGGGATTCCTCGGACACCCGTATCCGCGCCATCGACCTGGGATACAAGGTCGCCCATGCGGCGCAACACGGCTGGAGCTCGGTCGAGGCCGCGGCAGTCACCAAGAGCGTTGCAGATTACCTCAACCTCCCCGAGGAGGAAGCGAGGTCCATTCTCCACGAGACGGCCCGGGAGGCGATCGAAATCGCAGCAAACCACGGCATGGCCACATCCTCCAGGTTGATCCCCCTCCCCGACATCCAGGATATGGATCAACCGGTCACCTTCCCCCCGGAGGAATCCGGGATAACGGTCCCCCTCCCCGTCTTTCCGGAGCCCGATCAGATCATCCAGCTCAACGTTCTCCGGGACCTGTCCACCTTGATGCAGGACGCCCAGATCGACGTGAACCTTCTGTTCTCGCTGCTCCTGGAGGGAATCTATCGAGGGATCGGCATGGACCGTGTGATGCTTGCCATCCTGACCCAGGACCGAACCTCCCTCAGGGGCAAGTTCGGCCTGGGGTGGGAAAACCAGGACGAGGTACATCGGCTCTTTTTTCAGACCCGATCCGACGACCCCAACCTTTTCAGCCATGTTCTGCGCATTCAGAAGCCCTTGTGGATCAAGCAGGTTCGTCCTCCGGACCTGCTTCATCTGCTGAAGCCGGAAATCGTCTCCCTTTCGAGGAATGCTCCCTTCTTCGTCATGCCCATCCTGGCCAGGGGTCAATCCATTGGACTGGTGTACGCCGACCGGGCACTGAGCAAGAGGCTCCTGGACGAGGAGAGCTACTCGAGCTTTTGTTTCTTCTGCCACCAGGCAAGCCTCTGCCTCTCAGCCATCACCCGATAACCGCACCCGCCCGGGGTCGCCCGGCATCTCGCCGGGGGAATCGCAGCACCTACCCGAGTTCTCCCGGCGGGCTGCATGCAGAAGGAGGTGGTCCCGGAAAATCCCGAAAAAGGGCGACCGCCCATCGAGCCCGGCAGCAGATGCCGACTCCCGGAACTTTGTTTCGATTTCCTCCGGCTTCAAACCTCTGCATGTTTCATAGTCATAGGCCACGGAGATCGGGTCCCTTCGGGGGCGGTCCATGACTCGGACGATTCCGTAGGCGGAGGGTTCCTCCATCATCCGGGACCCGGCCAGCAGAACGAAGCGCGACCTGGAAACGGCATCGATATACTCCCGGTTTCTCCTCACGAATTCCAGGGTCTGCTCCCATTCCTCCCGGGATTCCGTGGGAAACCCGAACATCAGGAAGAGAAGGTTCCATATGCCCGCTTCATGGGCATCTCTCAGGACTTTTCTCACCCCCTCCGCCTTCACTCCCTTTTTCATGAGATCCAGCAGCCGTTGGCTCGCGGTTTCGACCCCCCACATCATCACCCTCAGTCCCGACTTCGCGATGGTTTGCAGCACCTGTGGGCGGAATCCGCCGCCGGGCCTGGCATACGCCGAATAGCCGATCTCCAGTTTCCGATCGATCATCAGGCGACCCAATCGCCTGAATCGGGCGGGATGAATCATCTCGTCCACCAGGGCAAAATGTTGCACGCCCCATCGGTCTTTCAGGAAAGCCAGGTTCTCCACCGTTTTTTCCGCCGACTCCTCCCGGTAGGAAAAGTAGGTCTTCGAATGGGTGCAAAAGGAGCACCGATTCCAGAAACAGCCCCTCGAGGAGAGATAAGGAAGGACAGGAAGGGGAGAGTGGTATTTGCGGAGAGGAAAATCGCCGAAATCCGGGCACGGCAGCTGGTCCAAATCCTCGATCCCCTGGCCCGGGTTGCTCATGACACTTCCGTTGTGTTCGAACACCAGGCCGGGAATGTCGGAGAGGCTGCCCAGGGGAGATGAAACGAGGGCTTCGAGCGGTCTTTCCCCCTCCCCCAGGACCAGGCCGTTCACAAAGGGCCTCGGGTCCAGGTCATGGGGCCCGGATTGCAGAACGATCCGGGTGGGACCGGCAAGAAGCCGTTCTGGGTGAGGCATGACGGAGAAGGTCGCACCCCCGAGCACCACCCGGTTGGACGGCCGTTTCAGGAGTTTCGCCAAAAGGAGAGTGAGGAAAATCTGCTGGCTGAAGAGAACCGAGAAACCGATGAGGTCCGGACGTTCGGCCGCCACAGGCTCGATCAGCTCCCGGAAGAACCTCTCCGCCAGGGAGGGGACTTCCTCGCCCACAAGGATCCTCCGGGCGAAGTTTTCCAAAAGGCCGTGGAGCACCTGCTCGAAACGCCGATACAACCCCGCCGCGGCATTGTAGCGGGAGAGATCAAAAAAGGCCTCCATTCCTGCCCGACCGCGAAAGAAAGCATAGGCTTCCTCGACCCTGGCCAGGGTGGTTCCGGCATCGAGGTCCCGGAGACGGATCCGGAGCTTTTCCTCCCTCATCCATTCCAGGGCCTTGCGGTAACAGGCCAGGTTCAAATCCCATAACCGCACGGAACAACCCGGATTCTTCTCCTTCAGAAAGGCCTTGAGGGTGGAAATCCCGAGAGGAGGACTCGTGGGGTGCATGGCTGGAGGAAAGATCAGGGCAACTTTCATCCGCGTCCGCCTTTCCGGCTCACCTGGTGAATACAACGAGAAAACCCGTCGGCACCCCGGAGAGAAACACGAAAATGGTGAATCCGGGGTTGATGGGTGAAACCGCACAAAACCATAGCAGCAAGGAAACGCCTTGCCAAGG